>DASXJO010000649.1:0-51678 GCA_036497385.1 Candidatus Angelobacter sp.
GCAGCGGTTTCTTCAATACGCGTTCCGGTTGGGGCACGCATGTGCAGCGTGAATTCGCCGGCATCCACCGAGGGGAAAAAGTCTTGTCCCAGCCAGGGGTACAGAGCGAACGAGAGGAAGCAGGCCAGGAGAAAGCCGCCGGCAAAAATGCGGCGATGATCAATGACTGTTTCCAGAAGCCCACGATATGCACTACGAATATTCTCAAATCCATGTTCGAACCAGATCTGGAAGCGCACCAGCGGATTCCTGCTAACGCTCGCTTCGTGTTCGCTACCTTCCGCATGGGCCTTAAGGAAGTATTTCGCCAGGGTTGGCACGAGGGTCCTTGAAAGCAGATAAGAAGCCAGCATGGCGAATACAACCGCTTCAGCCAGCGGCACAAAGAGGTAGCGGGCAACGCCGGTGAGCAGGAACATCGGCACAAACACGATGCAAATACTTAAAGTGGAAACCAGCGCCGGGATTGCGATCTGCTGTGCGCCATCGATAATCGCTTCTTCAATGTCCTTGCCCTCGCTGAGATAGCGATGGATGTTTTCAATTGTGACGGTTGCATCATCCACCAGAATGCCAACAGCGAGCGCAAGACCACCAAGCGTCATCAGGTTGATGGTCTCTCCCAGAGCACTGAGCGCAATGATGGAAGTCAGGATAGAAAGCGGAATTGAAATGGCGATGATGACCGTGCTCCGCCAGCTCCCGAGGAAAAGAAGAATCATCATTGCTGTCAGGCAGGCGGCGATCAGCGCTTCCCGTACTACGCCGGAAATGGCTCCGCGGACAAACACGGATTGGTCCGCCAGCGGCTTAATTTGCAGGTCCTGGGGGAGTGTGTTCTTGATAGTGGGCAAGAGCTGTCTGATATTGCTGATGATGTCGAGCGTGGAAGCCGTACCGTTCTTCTGGATTGTCATCAGCGTCGATCGCCGGCCGTCCACGCGGACGATATTGGTCTGCGGCGGGAAGCCGTCACGCACAAAGGCAACGTCACGAATGTAAATCGTGTTAGTTCCGACGGTCTTGATGGGAAGGTCGTTCAATCCTTTGATTGTCGTCGGACTGCCATTCATGTCCACGTTGTATTCGTATGTTCCTATCTTCGCCGTTCCGGTAGGAAGAATCAGATTCTGCGCGCTAATTGCGTTCACCACGTCCAGCGGCGAAAGCCCGTTCGCCTGGAGAGCATTGGTGTTCAAATCCACCTGCACCTGCCGTTGCTTTCCGCCATAGGGGTACGGGACGGCGGTGCCGGGCACCGAAGTGAGCGGAGGACGGATAAAGTTGAGCCCATAGTCATTCAACTGTTGCTCAGAAAGTGTGGGGCTGGAGAGAGCGAGCTGAAGGATCGGAACGCTGGACGCACTATAGGTAATGACCAGTGGGGCCGTAGTTCCCAGCGGCATCACCTTTAGTTGGGTCTGAGACTGGCCTGCAATCTGGGCGATGGCAGTACTAATGTCCGCACCCGGATGAAAGAAGACTTTGATAACACCGATGCCGTTCAATGATTGAGACTCTATGTGCTCGATGTTGTTTACGACAGTGGTTAAGTTCCGTTCTTGAAGAATGACGATCCGGCTTGCCATGTCCGACGGAACCATTCCCGTGAAATTCCAAATAATGCTTACCACAGGGATATTGATATTCGGAAAAATATCTGTCGGCGTGCGAAGCGCCGAAAGCGTTCCCAGGATCAAGATCAGAATAGCCAGCACTACGAATGTGTAGGGCCGCCTGAGTGCAAGCCGAACAATCCACATAAATTTCCTCTCGTTGTGACCCTCAGGTTAGGATCTTCTAGCGTTAAGGGAATTGCATTTGAGTTGCCAAGAGTCCACTCGGAACAAGATCACGCCAAGTGATTGAATAGAGATGCCATCGTGAGGTTTTAATCTGACTAACACCGGAAAACGTCACTGAACTTCGACAGATGTCGAAACCTCGACACTTCAGTGAGGTGGGAACTGACTGCTCACGTGTCGTGGGTTCACGTCATCGCTCTCCGAAAACAGAGTTTGTCCTGCGCGAAAGCGCCTTGTTAATTGCAAGCTCTTGCCGCATCAGTCTTCGTACCATGCTGCAGAGATTTCACCACGCGGATGAGCTTGCTTTGGCGTGAGAAGTGCAACAGTAAGGCTGATGGAAGGAGTCAGCCATGAAGGATGACGACATAAAGGATCAGTTTTCACGACGAAAGTTTCTTGGAGTCAGCTCTGCTGTGCTGGCATCTGGTGCAGGCGGTTTGCTGGCAGGCAGCGCGAGCGCACAGGAAACATCGAAGGCCCGCGCTGACCGGAGTACAACCGATCCCGGTCCTGCGAACAAGGCCATCGATGCACAGAACTCCGATTCCGAGTGGCCGCCCAGCACGGATTCCAAGAGCCTGGTTCAAAACTTCAAATATCCATTCTCGTTTGCCAATAAGCGCGTTTACGAAGGCGGATGGTCACGGGAGGTGACGGTTCGGGAGCTTCCCGTCTCCAAGACCATAGCAGGCGTAAACATGAGGCTCACAGCCGGCGGTGTTCGCGAGTTGCATTGGCACACGGCGGGCGAGTGGGCAATCATGCTCTACGGGAATGCGCGCATCACCGCGATCGACGCTGACGGCAAAAGCTTTGTAGCGGATGTAAAAAAGAATGATCTGTGGTATTTCCCCACCGGCATTCCGCATTCGATTCAGGGGCTTGGGCCGGACGGCGCGGAGTTCATGCTGGTGTTCGATGATGGTGCATTTTCAGAATCAGAAACGGTCTTGCTGAGCGATTCGATGGCGCACCTGCCCTCCGAAGTCCTGTCAAAGAACTTTGGTGTTACCGAGGCGGCATTGAAGAATCTTCCCAGACAAGAATTATTCATTTTCCAGACGGCAGTTCCGGGACCACTGGAGGCCGACCAGAAAGCAGCCTCGGGAAAGCTTGGGGCGTCTTCCAGCGATTTTGCTTTTCGCACAATGGAGATGTCTCCGACGGTGCGCACGAAAAGTGGAGAGGTACGCATCGTTGATTCAAGCAAATTTAAGGCCGCAACAACGTTGGCCATGGCGATGGTCACCCTTCACCCGGGAGGACTTCGCGAACTGCACTGGCATCCCAATGCCGCCGAATGGCAATACTACATCGCCGGTAAGGGAAGAATGACTGTGGTGGACACAGGCAACAAAGCTCGTACCATGGATTTTCAGACGGGAGACGTCGGATACGTGGAAAAATCCTTGCTGCATTACATCGAAAATACAGGAGAAACAGATCTGGTCTTCCTTGAGATGTTCAAGAGCAGCTTCTATCAAGATCTGTCGCTGTCGGATTGGCTGTCTCATACTCCACCCGAACTCGTAATGGCTCATTTGAATATTGACCGGGCAACGCTGGATGCAATGCCAAGAGACAAGTTGGTAATTGTCCCAGGTTGAAACGTAGCCCAGCTCATTGTCTAAGAAACTTGTTATCCCGTTTCGGGGCTAGTTTTCTGGTACGGGTACATGACAATCCCGGAGGCTGTTCCAGAACATACCTCTAGTACGATAGGAATCGAAGCAGCGAAGTAGGTAGTATGGGCACGGCGTCTCGTCAAAAGGATTTTCGAATTCAAAAAGTGATTCAGGACCTGAATCAGGACCCTTCCCGCAGACTCCCGGAACTTGCGCACAGTTGCCAGATGAGCATGTCGAGGCTGAGTCATCTGTTCAAAGATGAAATTGGCATTAATGTTAAGAATTACCGCATAGATTGCCGGTTACAGGTAGCGGCTGAGATGCTAGCAGTGACAAATATGCCAATTAAAGAGATTGCATACACGGCCGGCTATCGCCACAGTTCCAGCTTTGTGCGAGTCTTCAAAACTCATTTTGGATTATCGCCTGCTTGCTATCGCAGGAAACAACTAGGTCAAACGGCATAGCAGCACGCGCTAACAAACAGCAGGAACCGCTAACCAAATGCGATTGACAAGCACACGCCGAAGCAGCAACCTACGTTTAACCGGTAGCTTGTATGCCGGACTTGACAGCTTAACGTGGCGCTGTTTCCCCCAGCAAGCCAATCGCTATTTTTACCAATAACCCGCGCAGGCTTCCATTGGCGCAATAAGAAGGCTGAAACCGCGGAACGAACACATAGCGAGTGCGCACAACTCGGCGTTGTGCGTCTCTAAAATGGTGAGAATCTCCATTGATATTTGAGGATCTCTCATCCTATGGCGAAACTATACGTCAACCTTCGCAGCCAAAAATACTGGTTTCGTTTCTGCTGGAATGAGTGACGTATGACCAATGGGTGCTGCTTGGAGCAAAATTATTGTTTTGCGATCCATCCGTCACTCATTTATTTACACCGAACGGTAACTCATGAAAGGGCCAATGTATGAACCATCGAACGTCGAACATCCTAGTATCACTAATCGCATTATGTCTTGTGGTGCTTTGCATTTCGCTCGCCCCACGAAAAGTGTCAGCCCAGAACGACCCTGCCAAACACGATGAAAAAGAACCAGTGGTGCCGGTCTATAATCCCTATCCTCCGGGAATTCTCCCACCGGATTTGAATTCAGAGCTGGCGAGAGTGGAGCGGGAGGTGGATTTCATTGAAGGCCGGGCGCTTGCCCGGTGGCATAGCCTACCCCCTCTGCAGCAGACAGGTCAGCCGCCAATATTCCAGGGCAGCGGAACTGAGGCAGTAGAGACACTCGGCGAGTTGATGAATTACGACAAGAACATCTCGCCCAACAACAATCAAGCATGCGCTTCTTGCCACATGCCGTACGCCGCCTTTAGCGGACCAATCCCCTCAGTGAATCTGACGATGATCGCATATCCTGGAACGTCTCACTTCCGGGCCGGCAAGCGGTCAGCACAGAGATACCCGTATGCACCGTTCTTCCCCGTACTTCAGTTCAACGAAGAACAGGCTTCTTTCTTTGGTGGAAACTTCTGGGATTCACGCGCGACTGGATATTTATTAAGGAATCCAGATGCTCACCAGGCGCAGGGTCCCCCAGTGGATACTCAGGAAATGGGCAATCCGGATACTGCTTGCATCGCGTTCAAGCTTTCACAGGCTTCTTACAGACCTCTCTTTGAGGAGCTATATGGCAAAGGCTCATTCAACATCAACTTTCCCGGCGATACTGAAGAGATCTGCGAAACCCCGGGAGGAGCTTCAAAGTTCGGCACGGACACCACACCAGTGAAGCTAAGTCCGGAAGACCGCATCCGCGCAAACGAGATTTATGACCGCTGGGGACAGGCCCTAGACGCCTACGAGCAATCCGTGCAGGTCAGCGCTTTCTCGTCGAAATTCGATGCTTTCCTGGCTGGCAAGGCACAATTGAGTCCTGATGAGATGGCCGGTTACAACCTGTTCCGCGGCAAAGGGAATTGCAACTCTTGCCATCTGGATGGCAGGTCAACCGCTCCTACACCACCACCACCCGAAGGGACCGCACCGAACAGCCAGGATACGGGCGCCACAGCAAGCACCGCGCCCCTGTTCACCTGCTTTGGCTCGGCCAATTTAGGCGTGCCCCTGAATCCCAGGGATGCGTTCTTCTATCAGACCAAGCCCGATTCCTTCGGATTCACCGCCAATCCCCTGGGCTTCGGCTATCGCGATTTGGGATTAGGAACCTTCCTCAGAAGCGGCTTCGGCTCCTGGGCTAGCCCAAATTCGACTTGGACACAATTTGCACCAGCCAACGACGGCAAAATGCAGACATCTTCGGCGCGCAATGTGGCCATGGTACCGCAGAAATGCGCGAGCACAGAAGCGCCCGGACCTTACTTCCAGAAGGAGTTCTTTCACAACGGCTACATCAAGAGCCTGAAGCAACTCGTCCACTTTTACAATACGCGCGATGTGTTTCCCTTCAACGTCACCTCCGGGCACTGCCCGGCAGGAAAAACCGAAAAAGTAGACTGCTGGCCGATGCCAGAGGTCAAGAACAACTTGGACATGACAATTGGTAAACTTGGCTTAACGGACAAGGAAGAGGACCAGATCGTGGCCTTCCTGCAAACACTAACCGATGGTTTCACCAGACCTTACCCCAACCTCGATACCTTTACCGGTGCTTGCAAGACCGGTGGGTCTGCGAAGACTCAGGGGAATGAGTTTCTTATCCCGACTCCGCCACTTCCGGCTTGCTCATCAGTTGTGTGCGGTGTCCCACCTCTCCCGACTATGCCTATTCCCTAGCCAATGCTAGGCGGCGAATGAAAGGGACCGATTGAGAAATGAAAGTTAAAGCATGGGGGCCGCCTGAGGCCTCCGTGCCCCACTCAACTGGAGGGTGTATCCATGACCAAACTGCTTTTGATGCTGGCGGCGATAACTGCGGCCGGCAGCCTCCTCTTCACAAACGCAATCGCCGCTCAGACAACGGCTCCTGCAATGAAAGTAGCACGGGTTCAGATTATGCAAGGGCCAGAGCTCGAATCGGCCAACGACGATTCGGCGATTATCACATGGAGAAGCAATAACCCTGGTGGCTCGGACGAGCATTATGGAGTCGTGCACTACGGTACCAATCCCAGGGAACTTAGCCAGACCGCAAAATCTCACATCCGGCTGAACCAGAACCATTCATATACAGTTTTTCGCGTGCTCATACCCGGCCTTACGCCGCGGACGACTTATTACTACACCGTGGATTCGATGCAGGCCAATGGCAGCAGTGATGGGGTAAAGAGCAAGGTCAATCATTTCATGACACGTTGATGGTGCCACAAATAGCGGTAGGCGACAGGAAGTTGACCCTCCCCGATTTCTCCCACGCGCCACTTTTGCGCTCGATAGGGAAAAACCTGGTCTCGAACCAGATTCTACTGCCTGGGGTCTTATTTATCGGAGACATCAATCAGCATCATCAATCCTCCACCTCCATTTTGTTCGACGTTATCATTTTCCGTGTGATGTGGGATGTGACAATGGACTAGCCATTTTTCTGGACGCCGGGCCGGCCAAATCACGTCATAACGTTGGCCGGGACCTAGATTGATTGTGTCTGCGTCGTATCGTGCCGCCAGAGACAGCGTAACCCCGTCTCTGGCGACGACAGTAAATGGTCCGCCATGCACGTGCATCGGATGAATGAAGTTGTTGCTGGTTCCGATGAAACGCAGCTTGACGGTCTGCCCTACTTTCATGTGAATCACGTCCGTGGATGGGTAAGCACGACCATTGATCGTGAAATAATTCGGAAGAGCGCCTTCCATCAACATGGCCGGATAGGTCAGACCTTCGCGCAGGAGCCATTCCTGCAATTGAATCACATATTCAAGATCGGCCTTCGGCCCGTCCCTCTCCGGCTCGCGGGGATCAATAATGAAGGCTCCGTAAAGGCCAAGCCCCTGCTGTCGATCGGGATGATCATGGCTGTGGAAGAAAGTCCCGGCCTGATCTGGGGTGAATTCATAGGCGTAGGAATCGCCGGTGCGAATCGGCTCTTGTGTGATGAAGGCCGGGCCATCCATCTTGTTAGGCAAAACCAGTCCGTGCCAATGAACAGTCGTCGATTCTGGCAATTGACTGTGGACGACTATTCGGACATGATCCCCTTGCGTGACGCGAATCTGTGGGCCAGGAATCTGCCCGTTGTAAGCAAATGCGTCTACGGACACGTTGGGCAGGATGTGCCGTCGAATAACCGAGACTTCCAAATTAAAGACCTTTACGCCGTTTTCGATCTGTGGTTCTAGGGGCGTATTGCCTCTTGTATCCATCCCGTATTCTCGGGTGACCAGATGAGGATGAACGGCGGCCATCTCTTGCATCTTCTCTGCCGGGGTATCGCGCGGCATAATCATGCCCGGAGGCATGATCAAACCTCCAACTTCCTTCGCACTGAGGCGAAGATTCTTCCAATTTGCGGGTGCGATGAGTCCCGTCAGCAAGAACAGAAGCGAAATCGAAGTAACTGCAAACAGTTGGGGCGCAGTGACTCCACTTTTCATAGAGGCATGATTAGCGTGTTGGCTGTCATGCGATTTTGCATGTTCTTTGGAATGAGAATCTGATTGTTGGGACTTGTGCTGGTCTCCTGTGAGATCGAACTGGCTATGTGGCTTCCGTTGCGTCATCAACCCATGCTTAAGCCGCTGAGCAACCAACCACACGTTAAATGGGTAGGCAGTCGTGAAGCCAACGATCACTCCAAGGGACATCACCCCCCAAAATAGCAATTCAAGAGGATCCATCGCCCGCATGTCCCGGCCCATCATGAGAAAGATCATGGGCGGTCCCATGCCAGCCATCATCGCGTTCATGCTAATGAATTCAGGCAGAAATGT
Source organism: Candidatus Angelobacter sp. (assembly GCA_036497385.1). Lineage (GTDB taxonomy): Bacteria > Acidobacteriota > Terriglobia > Terriglobales > Acidobacteriaceae > Angelobacter. Next base: position 8,288 of record DASXJO010000649.1, read on the forward strand.
ACGGCGAACATTTTCCCAATACGTTCCTCCCATCATGTTTTTCATAAAGAGAGATTGGAAAATGAAAAGGCCGAATCCAAAGCCGGTTGCATATTCGACGATGAGATCGAGCCACATCGGAAGGCCGAGCCAGGCGGTAATTACGGCGGCAAGAATTATCCCCGTTGCATCGCCCGCCACGCAATGAATCGTACTGCCGACGCCCTGCTTCCACAGAGGTCTGACAAACTCCTCATGAGTACCCGGATGAGGTTCCTTGTCAGCCAGAACATAAAGCAACAGTCCTAGGGGCCCCATGTACAGGGTTACTAGTACAAAGCCTGCTCGCATGACGTTGGGTTCAGGGTTGTTGCGCCATTGATCGTATGCAACATAGGCTGCCGACGTTCCAGCGAGCGCGAACCAGACGAGCAACGCGTAGTCGATCGGTTGGATCAGCATGTACATGTGATGAAATCGTCCTCATCCGCGGTTTTCACGAGTGTAGGATATTTAGTATTAATGCAACCCGGAACAATGTGTTGAAAGGACTGTCTGCCCGACCGACGGCAAAGTGTGTCATAGGTCCGGACTGTCTGTTCCTGAAGGCGCCTGTAACTTCACTAGATTTTTGAGGCGACTTTCTTCACTCCGTGTGCCGTTCCCTTCGCAGCCTTGTCAGTAGCACTGGCCGCTTTTTCAGTGCCTTTTGCAGTCGCTTTGGCTGCCTTTTCAGAGCCGCGGCCGGTCTCAGTCGCTGCTTTCTTGCTGCCATGCACAGTTACTTTCGTCGCTTTCACCGTGCCGTGTGCGGTTTTTTGCGCTGCTTTTTCAGTAACGCGACCCGTGTCCTTTGCCGCCTTGCCAACATCTGAAACCACATCCTGGGCAAACGCAAAGGCACCGACGGTAAAAATTGTGATGAAGAACGCCAACAATTTAGCTTTCATTTCTTTTTCTCCTTTTAGGTACTGATTTATAAGTTCAACTTCAACGCTGGATGCTGATCAAACTTCCTACTCCGACACTTCAAACCTACGTCACTCCAGGTATAGGATTTCTTCGGAATCCAATCTACTTCTTTGACACCGCACGCGCCGCAGTCTCAATCAAATCAGCAACTTCTTTGGGGTGCGACACGTATACGGAATGGCTGGCGCCAGCGACTTCGGTCGTATGGCTGTGGGCCCGGGCCGCATACCAACGTTCAAGGTCGGGGTTGATGGTTCTGTCTTTTGCAGCTACCAGCATCCAGCTCGGCTTGCTTCTCCATGCGGCCGTGGTGATGACCGCTTTGAAATTGTCAGCCAGGTTGAACACTTGCGATCGCGCCATCAAAGCGGCCTGCTCAACAGACAGATCGGCTGCGAAGTACTCATGAAACTGTGAGGGATCAAGGTAAGTGAAACCATCCGCCGTCTTCTTTATCGCCGTTGACTTGCTGAGGTCACTCGGGAATCGTTTTCCATCGTCAGCCTCGTTCTCTCCTCCATCCGGCATGTGAGCCGCGATGTAAACCAGCCCGGCGACGGACGGATCCGTACCGGCTTCAGTAATTACGGCTCCGCCATAGCTGTGGGCGACCAGAATGCTCGGTCCGTTTTGCTGAGCAAGAACGCGCTTGGTGGCGGCGACATCTTCTTTGAAGGATGTCTCTGGTTCCTGGACTATGCTGACGTTATAGCCGTCCTTGACAAGAATTTCGTAAACACTTTTCCAGCCGGAACCATCTGCCCACGCACCATGGACCAGGACGATATTTTTCACCTCGGTCTGGGCAAAGGCTGAGATTGAACTTGCGAAAAGAATGAAAGTCATCATGCGAATTAAAATCGTTTTCATTACTGCTTAATGAGCAAGCGACTTGCCAAACTTTGTCCGGCTAGTCGTAAACAAAATTGAAAGAAACGGATCTTATCTCAGCTTCGGCCTTTATTCACAAACACGCGTTTATCGACTGACGAGCATGATGCGAAGCCATTGAAGATTCAATGGTCGATTGCCTGCCAACGAAGTCGGCATTTCGACAGGCGAGGTCTTTTTCGCCATATTGTTTCGTCACATGATAAGGTTCGAGATTTTATGACGGAACGTTTGCCACTCTGAACGCTAGACGCGGCGCCTGGCGCAAGTATCGAAAAGTGACAATGAGCGATTACAACGGTTAAGTCACCGAAAGAACCGGGACGGTACTCCTTGCGCCTGCTAGAGAAGTTCGAAAATCGTCTGTTAGGGACGATTAACCGCTGAAGCGTCTGCGATGACCGCAACTTCCTCCATCCGCCGCAAGACAGCCGAGAAATCCTCCTCTTTACTGCCTGCCAGCTCCTCTGCATTGATTCGAAAAGCGGCTTCTGTGACCGGCATGGGAACGTGTTCTCGCGCAGCCGCAGCCAGAATCAGCTGAAAATCCTTATTCATCAGCCGCAATGGAAACTGCGGGCTGTAATCATCTTTACCGATCCTTGCCAGCTTGCCCATATGGGCTGGCGCAATCAACGCTGTGTGCGACAGGACTTCGAGCAACCTGTTGCGGTCCAGACCGACTTTTTCGCCAAGCACCACCGCTTCGGCGATAGCCTGCATGCCAATTCCCAGCAATGTGTTCACTACCAGCTTCATCGCTGTCCCAGAGCCAGGCCCGCCGAGAAGGAAGTATTGCTTTGCAATCGTCTGGAATATTGGCTCAGCAGCGCGGAACAATTCCGGGTTGCCGCCGGCCAGCAGCGTGAGAATCCCTTCTTCCGCGGCAGGAGTGCTGCCTGAGATGGCGACATCGAGCACGTCAATGCCTTCTTGCGCGCCCAGCCTGTGCAGTTCGCGTGAGCTTTCCGGAGAGATTGTGCTCATCTCCAGCACCACGGTTCCTGGCCGTGCTCCTGCGAAAACTCCCTCCGGCCCGGTATAAACCCTGTGAACTATCTCATCATTGGTCAGGCAGGAGAGCACCACGTCAACGGTGCGTGCGAGTTCAGCGATGCTTTGGGCAACCGTGCCGCCTTGAGCAACGAAGGATTCTGCCTTAGTGACGTCCACATCGTAAACGGAAAGTTGATATTTGTGATCGAGCAACCGTTGTGCGATCCGGCTTCCCATATTGCCTAATCCAATGAATCCAATCTTCACCTGATCTGCCGTAAGAAATTTCATGCGACCTCCTTCGTGTCTTGTGTGGTTGAGCCTCTGCTCGTTCCTATCGCGATCAAAGCGTCCACTTGTAACCCGAACTCCGGGATGCCGGCCAGCACGAAAGCGGCAGATATCAGGAGAGTTAAAGCCTTCTTCGTTAACATCACGATGAAACGTTCCTCAGGAATGGGGCCCGTCTTATGAACTCCCGGGCCCTGCCTTTGAGTGTTGTGCTCCAATGAAGACATACATCATCCTGCGTTACTTCTTTGCGCTTTGCTTGTTTGACTCGGGGGGAAACTTTTTGAACATCTTTTCCACTCCTTTGTTAAGGTTCTTGATGTTTTTATCGGAGTTGTTGGAAAGCGTGTCGCTGGACGAGCCGCGCCAGACCAGTTCCTTTGATTGTGTGTCGAACAGGTCGACTACCAGGGTGCCGACTTTATAGGTCTCAGTTGTGGTGGTAGAGTTTCCAAATCCGCCCCAGCGCCAGCCCCGGAAACCACCGTCATAGAACGTATTGAGAGTTTGCTGGTTCTTAGTGATCGCCATCGCATTGATCGTGAGATCGCCGCCGGAGTCGACTTGCGTCAATCCTCTTGCTGCCAGGCTGGAGTTGACCGCGCTTTTGATTCGGTCAACCAGTAGCGGGTCTTTGGTCTTCACGGTGGACCAGGAGTACGTTTTGTATTCATTGAACTTTGCCCCACGGTCATAATCTGTTTTTACCTGCTGTGCTACGGACGGAATTGTCATAAGCATGATCATTGCGATTGAAAGCATGATTGTTGTTTTGGTTTTCATGATTCTCCTTTTTGTATTTCTCTCTTCCTCTTATGTGGTCTTTCCCGCGTTAGAAAGCGCCCTGATCTCGGCGGCTTCTAAGCGACTTCCTCTTCTGCCTCTACCAGAGGTATGTTGACCAAGTGCTCGCTCAAAAACCAGGCCTGTAGCTCATTGCCGCGCAAAACCTGGCTTACAGCAAGGTCGTTAGTTCCATCATCACCTAAAGATGGAAGCTCGGCGGGCGAGCTCTCGCGAGTCGCGAATGATAATCTGGTGCGCGTCGAGCAAGCGTGAAAGCTGTACCCGGACTTCTTCTCGGCCGCGCGGCGGCCGGGCGATCTGAGTGGTCTCTGCCACATCAGCTGCCACGGCCAAACTTATTCCTCCCAGCAGCTGAATTCTCTCGGCAATCGCATCCACCAACTCCATCTGCGCCTCAAAGTGCTTGTCGAAAAGGAGATGAAGCTGGTAGAACGTTGGACCGGCAACCTGCCAGTGAGACTTCTTGTACAGATCGCGAATGCTGATGGTATCCGCCAGCAGCTGGTTCAATCGTGAAGTGAGCTCCAGCCTCACTGGTTCCTCCAGTTCAAGCGGAAGCAGGTGTAAAACCGTGCCGTATGCCTGGATCTCCGCAGCACTCTGATGAAAACGCGGTTGGGCATTGACTGGTGCATGAACGCTGCTCTTCATACTTGCTCTCCTTTATGGTTGCGGTCCGTAAGCGCCAAACCACCGACGCTACGTCGCTTGGTGCGTGACTATTTGACATATGCATTTGATCTGCCAAAGCCGGAACCCAGGAAAGAGGCAATTGAATGTTGAATCCGGAGATACTTACGAACAGCCGCGCAGATCACTGGAGGATTTGCGTCGGAGTTTCGACAGGTCCCAAAATGTTTACGACACCTAGTTGGCGATCCTGCGCGCTCGAATCACGAACCGGTCCGGGGCTGGTCCAACAACATGAAACGGATAACAGGTCAGTAACGTCAGAGTCTCTTTTCGAGTTGGTTGCAATACCCAAGTGTCCTTGGGTCCAACCACAGCGGTAAAGCGGACTTGATATCTGTATTCGTGCCCAGGCTCGTTTAATTCAATGATGTCTCCCGACCGCACATCACCCAGGTGGCGAAAAAATGTGTCGCGGTGTGCGGCCAGAGTCACGTTGCCTGTTTGTCCCGGCAGAGCAGTACCAATGGCGTGACCTACTGCCCGGCTGAGTACACGTTGGGAAGTCCCTTCAGCAACCACTGCCGAGATGTGAACCCGTGAAATCTCCAGTCGTCCGATCGGTGACATTTCACCCAAGCTCGTGGACGGCGTTTTCTTCGGTTGCTCCGCTGAACCAGGGACGGATTCTGCGTTGTACGACCTTTGCTTTGTCATCTGCGGGAGCGCCCATCTTTGATAGAGCCATGCTTGCGTAAATGACTTTGCGCAATATCCCAGGGCCAGGAGGCCCAGAGCCAGGAAGATGTATTGGCACCAAACCAGGCTCTGTTGTCTCCGGCGCATTGCAGTTCCTTTCATTCTTGGATATTGCCTTAATGCAAAAGGGCGTCACTTCAGCATTTCAGCCGGCGTTGTGTGCCATCCGGTAGAAGCAAAAGCTTGCTCCCAAGGCCACGAGACCCAGCAGAGCCGCGAGCGGGAATAAGCTCGCAGTCTGAGGCAAACTAGCCATGGTCACGGAATCTGTTGGTTCTTCTGACTGCACAATCTCAGATAATTCAACCTCTTCACCAGTTGGCGTCACGGCTGACATTGCGGGATCCGAGGATGTGCCCAAATCAGTCGCTGCATCGTCAGGCATCGATAGCACCGGCTGTTGAATCTGCTGGGCGAGAGATACCGCCCTGGTTTTTGGATAGACAAATTCGTGTCCGAAAGTCTCACCCGGGTAAAACCAGGCCTGAATGGCCTCTGCTTGGTTTCCAGGTCTTTCCTCGAAGTTGACTACTGTGTCGCCGGTCGGCTGAAATCGATAGTCGGCGACGGTGAAGATTGTTGCCATCACTTGCGATCTGTCCTCGTTCCATATCTGAACGATGTTCCGATCTGACGAGCTGTCCATCAGAGCAAACCAGTAGGTGCCGGCGGCCAGGACTTGGCCTGGCACTTCAACCGCTTCATTAAAGGTCAGTTTTGTGGCCTGGTCGTATTCATCCGCGAACAGGCTACTTGGCATTGCTACACAAATCATTACCAGGAAAAGTCCTGCGATAAGAAGTTTTTTTGAGTTCATAAATAATCTCCTGCCGTAGTGATATGCACTTGGTATGCCATCTTCGGAGGGTTCCGGATTACGTTTAAGTTCTGGAAAATCCAAGACGATATGTCACGGATACCATTCCTGCTGTTGTGATTTCGACGGCGGTGGCGTCATGTGGTCGACGATCCAACATCCAGTTGACATACTCACCACGAGAAATGATTGCTCTGGAGGCGGTGCTCAGCACCATCTCTGCGCGGACACGGGCACGGCTGAGTTTACAACGGGAAATTTATTTAAGAAGAATCTTGGCCATCATGCCTTTGTCTTCATGGTTCAGCAGGTGGCAATGAAACACAGACATGCCGCGGATCACAGGATTTGTGAAATCCACGATCATGTCAATTGAACCGCCGTAAGGAACATTCGCCGTATCAACCCATTCCGGGTTCGGCAGCTTGGTTCCGTTCACTGCGTACACCAGAAAATGCACTTGATGGAGATGCATAGGATGCAGCTCTTTCGTCTGGTTCACGACACGCCAGTGCTGGTAAGTTCCTACCACAGCCTCTGTCATGGGAATGGCGTCCGGCTCATACCGCTGGCCATTGATGTAAAAGCCTTTTCTGTCTTCTGTGAATGTCGCGACAAATTGTGGCGGGCTCGATTCAAGCGATGCAAGTTGCGGCTCCTTGTGCGACGCAGGCCGAAGATCGGAGACGACACTCGTTTTTGTTGCCAGTTGAGATGAGACCGGAGCAACATCCGCCAGGATCATCGCCGGAGTGGAATCGCCGTCGGGGCCGGCATCAACGCAGCGGGTCCGCAAGGTTGCGGATGATCCCGCCGGCGGCCCGGTAACGACAGCTTCCAGCCGTGATGCTGGAGACAGCAGCACATGATCAGCCACGCGCACAGGATGTTTGGGATCGTGATAAGCCAAAGGCATGCCATCGAGCGCAACGATCTGCCAAGATTCTCCATCCAGCTGCAGGTCGGCATATCGGTCCGCCGACGCATTCACAATACGCCAGAACTGCCGCTCACCGGGCGCGATATTGATGGTCGGGCGAAGACTGCCATTGATCGTGAGCACTCGTTCAGGCGCTTCCGAGTTTCCGCAGCCGGCCACCTCTGCTTCCACTTTTTTCAAAGCCGCCTGCCCGTTGGCATCCTGCTTGATTGCTGGTCCGCGGAGGACGAGTATCCTTTCAGGCAGGCCGCGGACCATGGGAACATAGCGTTCCATTCCTTCCACAATGATTGCCCCGGACATGCCATCCAAAACCTGTTGCTCGCTCTCGCCGTGCGGGTGCGTGTGATACCAGTACAACCCAGGCTCCTGACTCGGAGGAATGTGAACCGCGTAGTTTAGGGTTTGTCCCGGCATGGCAATCATGCCCAGGACGTCGTCCGCCGGCGCTTTGGGAGAAATGCCCAGTCCGTGAAAATGAAGATTTGTCATGTTCATGCACGGGCCAACTGAGCACTGCTCACCTGATGGCTGGGGAAGGTCATTCACGTAGGCAATTCTCAGCATGTCTCCGGGGGAAACGCGGATGATCGGCGCGAGCGTCTGTCCATTGAAAGCAAAGCTGTTACGGCCATCATTGCTGCGGACCGCATTTAGGGTTAAAGCTACGACGTGGTTGTGTGATCTGACTTCAGGGGGTGACAGCGACGCGGGCTGCCCCTGCATTTGAAAGGCCAACAGTGTAAGCACGCCCACGAGTGCCCGCCGCAACATAATAACAATATTCAATCGAAATCGGAGGCTGGCTTTTTTCATTTCACTTCCTTCGCATTTCATCGGCAGTGCCGCCGAACCGAGTGACGCAACGTTGTGTTTTGCTACCAGCACGACAGAACGTGGCCATGCGGCCCTTTCTGGTTCTGGATGGTTCGCGATGCGACCCAATGTTATAGCGACAGCAACTGACAGCCCAAAGCTATCTTCCTGGTCGGCGACACAAATTTGCGGGGAATACTGTCGAGTCACAGCGACCTTGAGCAACTATCCTTGTGAAAAGCTGCCCGCAAATGTCGACATATAGACGTTGTCATGGGGGATGTCGGTGGTGTGTCATTGCGAGAGCCGACAAGTTTTTGTCTTTGCTCAGCCTGTCACAACGCCGCTATTGACCACAAAGTTGGTATCTAAAGTGCTTGGTAGATAGCCGCGAGTGCAAAGGAAGCCACTATGGACCTGACAGCAAGCAAAGGAATGATTGACCTAGCAAGCAATCACTCAGTTGAAAAAACAGTGGAGAACCTGAAGAATGTTTTGAAAGCAAAAGGAATTACGCTGTTTGCCTTGATCGATCATAGCGGAGAAGCGGAAAAGGCGGGCATGAAGATACCCGCAACAAAGCTCTTGATCTTTGGAAGTCCGAAGGCCGGCACTCCCCTGATGCTGGCTGCGCCCAGAAGCGCCATCGATCTACCGCTCAAGATTCTGGTTTGGGAAGATACCAACGGTAAGACATGGGTGAGTTACAACAGCCCAGCGTATTTGCAGGAACGGCATGGCCTACCGCAGGAGTTAATACAAAACATCTCTGTAGTCGAGACATTGGTGAGGAATAGCACCCAGTAAGCAATCGGTAGTAATAGAGGAAAACGTGAGTTTCCCCCTTGTCAGCATAGTCGCCTATGGCGTGAGTGGCCCCTGCATTTTTCTTGCTTGCAATGCCTCTCACGGGACAAACGCCCGCTCCGAATGGCATGCCCAGTAGGGCAGGAGCGTGTGGCCCAGCACTTCCCCCTGCCTCCACGTCTCATGCCCAGTGCCCTGAGCCGTGTACGCCAGAGTCGGCGTTCTGCCACCGCGGCAGAAAGTTTTCAATTGCAGCCAGCAGTTCCTCAACACCCTCGGATTTGTCGACCATTGCGTCGATGAAGCGCAGGTCATGCCTGCCCACAGATGAGGCGCCCGTATAAAGGATGATTTTCAGTTCAGGACTGGCCGTCTTCAGCCGTGCCGCAAGCTGGCCACCGTTCATGGCGGGCATCTCGTAATCCAGTACGGCCAAATCAAACTTGCCGCTCTCGAATGTCTCTGCCACAAGCAACGCGTTGTCAGAGGTAGTCACGATGTAACCTTTGTTTTCCAGAATGAGCGCCCGAAGCGCCAGGGCTGGTTCAGCATCGTCAACGCACAGCACGCGTCGGCCAGGATTTGAAAATTCGTTGAGCGGCTTTGTTCCTTTTCTTGACATGGCACCCTTCCAGTCGCGGATGGTTCGCATATGAGATGTGATAAGCAATAGCAACTAGCGGCCCAAAGCGCTCTTCCTGTCGTTGAAAGCCAAATCTGAAAGGAATGCTGGGAGTAGGGGTGGTTTTCCTCAATTTCTAGTGACAACCTGCCGGCAATTGTCGACATGTAGACATTGCCATGGCGTAATGTCGGTGGCGCGTCACCGTGCCACGACGAAGTCCCGATTGGCGCGTCTCCTCTTGCACTTAAGGGCTGCCACAACGCGGCTAATTACCAGGAACTTGGCACCCAAAGTGCTTGTAAATATCAAGGACAGGCAAACAGCGATGCACCGATTGCTCATACTTCCCCGGCTGAGGACGATTCCGCCCGGCTGGCACGATGACCGACGAGTGCCCAGAGGAGTTTCAATGGCAGGTGACACAATACTTTACGTGTCCGATCAGGTGGCCGACAGCAACTCAGTACTGGCCGCGATCGATGCTGCCGGCTATGACGTTGTGAGCACCAACAGTTCAAATCAGGCAGTGGCACTGTTCTTTGTTATGAATTCAGCCGCTGCAGTCATTCTTGACTTGAAAGCGAAGGAAGAGATCGGCATTGAATTCGCACGAAAGCTGCGGGCAGTTCATTCTGGTGTTCCGATCATCCTGCGGTGCTGTGAACACATAGACCACTTACCGTCTTGGGTTGATGCTTACGTTAGCGTCGGGGATCCACTTGAAAAGCTTACGTCTGTACTGCGGACGCTGCTAAACGAAGAAACTGCCATTCACGAGCGCAGACTCTCTGATTCTGCCGCGGAGTTGACAAAACAACTACTCAGCCCTGGCAGCGCATAAGACTGATCTTCCCCGTCATTCGGTGATTTTTTACCTAAAATTGATGCGATACACCAAGCAATTGCGCATCAAGCTATTTGACGCAGGTGGCGCCATAAGTTTAGGAGGTCGCTGTCAAAATGCGAGGTTTATCTTTCACGTTTTCATATGAACTTGTGCTCATTCTCGGAATGGCCGGTTCGGCCGTGGCTCAGGACAACAGAGAACATCAACCCTCAGCGCGCCAGCAGCTTCAGCATATCCATACTCCACAATCGATCGACCAGGAACTTGCTCGTCTTACTAAAGATCTGGAGTTAACTACGGAACAGCAAAAGCAGGTCCGGCCTATTCTGGACGAGCACCATGATCGGATTCAAGCTCTGTTTGATAAGAATCCTGCAGCTTCGCGGCAAGAGCTTGCTCCGGAGATCCATACCATTAGTGACGAAACGCACCGTAAGATTCATGTCCTGCTTACCGATCACCAGAGAAAATTGGAAAAAGCGATGCAGAAACGCGAGCATAATGATCAAGAACACAGGTGATCTGCTTTGCGTTGGTAGTCGCAAGAACCACTTTTTTCGGCCCTTGCGATATATAGGGACTCTGCCGAACCGAAAGCAATGCCCGAAAATTCTCCCCGTGGAAACGATCCTAAGCCGGCATCGGCTTGGAGTAATCTGCTTCGTTTTGCGACAGGGCGGATAATCCGGCGCTACTGCACTCTTACTTTGTCCACGACCATGCGATAACTGTAATAAGGCGAGACCAGTTGTAAGACTCTTTGGTGCTCTAAATAACTCTGGACTGTTCCGGTGAGAGTAATGTTCTCGTCGTCAACATTTGCGGCTACTTCTGCTCCGTTCAAAGTCGGATCATCATCGAAAGCTGATTGAAGATTGCTTTGGATGCGTTCATTCCCCGCCGTCTTATCCTGAAGCGGCTGCTCTGCCTGATCTGTCTGCGCTATCTTTTCAGGCGAAATTTGCGCATTTTGAACCATCGGATTGGTATTTTGCGGCTGCTGCTGGCCAATCAGCGGCATACCCAGCAACAACATGGTGCAAACAAGTGTTCGGCTCATCGTTAATCCTCTTCCGTTATGAGATTCTCGGTTTACGCAATACGAGCTTCCGCTTGAGATGTGGGGGCGGTGATTCCGCGCCACCTCTCCAGCACCAGGTTCGCGTTCATTGCGAGAAGTTCTTCTTCAACGGCATCAGACAGGTATTGCTCGGTTTCAGCATCATGCTTGCCGCTGGCGATTGCATTCATCGCCTGGTAAATGAACTGGATCGAATTGGGCTTCATAGGTCCTCCTCATAGTGACGGTGGCTCTTTACTGAGAACCGCCGACATGATTCCTTAAAGCAGTTTCGCTGCCAAACTGAAAAGACTGGCAAATTGCAGGAAACTTGTGCGTACGGCTCCGAAATGCCTGCAAATCATTGCTAATCAGTCGGACTAGTCCGTGCTGGCTTTTCCAGAACGAGCTAATTGCATTGTGCCTTTCATGCCTCTGCTCTTCATATTCTGCGTGTTTATTGGCGAGATCTCTAGAGTATGCGCGGCGCTGACCAGGCTGATTGTCACCGGTTCGCCAAGTGTCGAACTACAGACATTTCGTTCCGACTCCGGAATTGTTAAGCATTGTGAATGCTTGCGGAATCAGTCAGTTCCATCGAATCGTGCTCGGCGCAGCAATGGCAAGCAAGATGCATTCATGGATACGAAAGCGAGTGCAGCTTTGGATGCTCTTGCAAATCAAGTTAACGGAGGAAGTTCAGTGAAATTCAATTTGCGGAAATGGAAAGCGCGAGCGTTGTGTTCCTTAGGTTGCGTCATTCTTCTCGGATTCTTGTCATACACGACGCAGGCGGAGACACGGCTCGTCGAAGCCGGAAAGAAAACCAGAGTCACCGGTCGAATCATGTCTCGGAACGGGAATCTAGTCAACATCTATGACAAAAGCTCTGGCGAAGTCGTTGTTGTCAACCTCAATGCCAGCACCAAAATCGAACGCAGGCGCGGCAAGATCCTGTTCTTCCACCATACGCAAATGGATAAGACGACTTTAATACCCGGTTTGCCCATTATGGTGGAAGGTCCCGGTAACACCGAAGGGCAGATTGAGGCCGATAAGGTCTCTTTTGTCCCGGACACATTTGCCGTTGAAATTGCTGAAGAGCAGCAGATCACGGCTAATCAGAGAGCCGCTAAACAAGCACAATACACCGCGAACCGGGGCGTGGCGGCAGCAGGCGATGCACAGGCCACGGCTGAACAGGCGCAAACTGCGGCGAATGACGCTGGAGTGATTGCGACGGAAGCAGCTGCCGTTGGAATCCTTGACGCTCAGGCTCTTCAGATCGTGAATACGCGTGTGTCGGACCAGGACGACTATAAGACCGCAGCCGAGGCCGGCATTTACTTTGCCAATGATGAGGCTGTTCTAGATGACGCCGCTAAAAAGGATCTGGATATCCTTGCGGGCGTTGCGACATCGCTCGACGGATACACGATCGAGATCAGTGGTTATGCTTCAGCTTCAGGATCAAGCGAGTTGAACCAGAAGCTCAGCGAAGCGCGGGCCACAGCGGTTACCCGCTATTTGGAGGAGGTCAAGGACATACCCGTACGCCGCATTGTTCGTCCCGTTGGCTATGGCTCGACCCATCCTGACGCGCCAAACACTGACGCCCATGGACGTGAGTTAAACCGGCGCGTCGATGTCAAAGTGCTGGTCCACACTGAGCCGCAGCCGGAAAGCGTCACGGCACCCGTGGTGCAGTCAGAAAATTGATGTTGAAAAACTGGATGGTTGCAGTTGGAAGCAGGGAGCGCCATATGAGCAGTCTTAAGTTGAAAAAGTGCGCGCAAATAACATGCCTCTGTGATGTAAGAGATGAAGAAGAGTACTGTGGGGACCTTTGCAAGGCGAGGGGACGTGAGGACGTAGAAATCGCGTGCCAATGCGACCATCTGCTATGCCCGTGTGTTGTTGCAGTGGCTACTGGCATAGGGCAGTCACGCCCCCAGGAGAAATGATTATGAAACGTTTGAAACAAGGCTTATCTGTCTTAATTTCATTATGCTTTTTGTTAAATACAGCTCCGGGAGCGTTCGCTTATCAAGCGGACCAAACATCGGCGCAAGTGCCGGTTCAGGCCGCGAGGCAGACTACGGCACAGCTGCAGCAATTGGTAGCCCCGATCGCGCTATATCCCGATGCTTTGGTTGCGCAGATCCTGGCAGGCGCCACTTATCCCGATCAAGTTGTGGAAGCAGATCGTTGGATACAACAGAACCCGGATCTCAAGGGAGAACAGCTTGGCCAGGAGGTCGACAAACAGCCTTGGGACCCGAGTATCAAAGCCCTGGCGGAATTTCCTTCCGTGCTCGGCAACATGGACAAGAATCTCTCCTGGACTTCATCCCTCGGCGATGCCTACGTCAACCAGCCGCAGGATGTGATGAACGCTGTGCAGGTGATGCGCCAGCGCGCCGAGAAAGCTGGAAACTTAAATAGCACATCGCAGGAGAATGTCTCACAGCAGGGAGAGACAATTGTGATCGAGCCAGCCGATCCGCAAATTGTTTACGTTCCGGAATACGATCCCTGGCTTATTTATGGAGCTCCCATTGGCGTCTGGCCAGGTTGGTATGACTATCCCGGACTGTTTATTGCCGGTCCCGGCATTGGGTTTGGCTTAGGTTTTGGCGTCGGCTTCTTTGGTGGGTTTGGCTGGGGATGGCACCACTGGGGATCTGACTGGCGCCATCGAGATATCGTTTTCGATAACCGCCACTTTGAATCCCACAGCAGAACATTCTTCAATCACCAGGCATTCAATCGCGGCGGAGGCGGTTTTAATTATCGTCAGCCTGATTTTGGGCATGGGAGTCAGAGCTTTCATGGCGTCGGGACTCATAGCGGAAGCGGATTTCCCGACCGAGGCATAGGCGGTAGGACCTCAGTTTCGCAGCACGGATCAGGAGCGCCGCACAACTCCGTGGGAACTCATTCCGGCGCATTCAGCGGCTTTGATCATGGCGGCGCCGTAAGAGGAATGTCCGCTCGCGGGCAGACGAGTATGGGCGGAGGCTTTCATGGTGGCGGAGGTTTTCATGGCGGCGGAGGGCATGCTGGCGGGGGCCGAAGGTAATTGGGCTGTTGCGGCGTAGGAAATTTAAAGAAGTGGAGATGGACTTATGACAACGAATAGGAATTCTAGACCCAGACTTATCCGGACGATGGCGGCGATTATTTTTTCGCTCGTGATGCTGGGCTTCGCTCAAGTGAGTTTTGCTCAACAATCGGCGTCAAAGACGTTTGCTTCCGCAGGAGAAGCCAGCGACGCTCTCTTCAAGGCGGTCCAAAATGACGACGAGCAGGCACTTCAAGCGATCGTTGGCGCAGGAAAAGAGGTCACGTCTTCGAGCGATGCCATTGAGGACAAGCTCGAACGCGATGGGTTCGTCCAGAAATATCAGGAGATGCACCGCCTGGTACGTGAACCGGACAAAACCACGATTCTGTACGTCGGCCCTGAAAATTGGCCCTTTCCTATCCCGCTAGTCTCACAAAACGATAGATGGCATTTCGATTCAGAAGCCGGCCGCAAAGAAATTCTGTGCCGGCGAATTGGGGATAACGAAGCCATGACAATCGGCGCGTTTCGCCTGCTCGTCCTGGCACAGCAAGAACACCTGGCAAGGTCGCGAGATGCAGACTCCGTACCCGCGTACGCAACGCGTTTTGTTGGCATGAAAGGCGCCTATAACGGACTGGACTGGCAGACGGACGGAGCTCTTCCGGAGGCACTGGTGAACGCAGGCGTTTCTAATGAACAGGATGCGGCCATCTCGGCTGTTCCTTATTACGGCTATTACTTCCGCATCCTGACGGCACAAGGAAAAAACGCACCTGAAGGGGCTAAGAACTATCTCTCCAATGACAAGATGACGGGAGGATTCGCCTTCATAGCTTATCCGGCGGAGTATCGCTCCTCGGGAGTAATGACGTTCATTGCCGGCACGAATGGAATTGTGTATGAAAAAGATCTCGGCCCGGAAACGGCAAAAATTGCGGCTTCAATGACACAGTACAACCCTGATCCAAGCTGGCACATGGCTGAACAGTAAGCCGGCGAAGCGTAGGAACACGAAAGTTCGACATTACATTGCGAGCGTTGGGCAGAGCGCCAACTTTAAGAAAAGGACAAAAATCAAAGGAAATCATTATGGAAAAACGAAGACTTGGAAACAGCGATCTTGAGATTACACCTATTGGGATCGGAGCTTGGGCAATCGGCGGAGGTGGTTGGGAATTTGGCTGGGGGCCTCAGGAAGACAACGACTCCATTGCCGCGATCCATGAAGGCCTTGATCGGGGAATTAACTGGATTGATACCGCGGCTGCTTATGGCCTGGGCCATTCAGAAGAAGTGGTTGCGCGCGCATTGCAGGGACGAAGCAATCGTCCTTATGTGTTCACAAAATGCTCTCTGGTATGGAATCCGAGCGGCGAGATTGGGCATTCATTGAAAGCCGCATCGATCCGGCACGAGTGCGAGCAGAGCCTTCGCCGGCTGAAGGTGGACACGATCGACCTTTATCAGATTCACTGGCCCATTCCGGATGAAGATATCGAGCAAGCGTGGACAGAGCTTGCACGCCTGAAAGAGGAAGGCAAAGTCCGCAATATCGGGGTTTCGAATTTTGATGCGCAGCAGATGCAGCGTGCGATGGATATCGCTCCGGTGACATCGGTGCAGCCTCCTTACTCATTGCTGGCGCGCCAGGCCGAAGGCGATATCTTGCCTTTTGCCGCGCACCATGGCATAGGCGTAATTGTCTATTCGCCGATGTATTCCGGCCTATTGAGCGGCAAGATGACTCGCGAACGTATTGCCAGCCTTCCGCCAGATGACTGGCGCAGTCGTAACTGCAATTTTCAGGAGCCTTTGCTCTCTCACAACCTGCGCCTGGTTGAACTTCTGCGGGAAATCGGACTTCGCCATGATCTAACACCGGGTGAGGTCGCCATCGCGTGGACGTTAAATAATCCAGCCGTCACTGGGGCAATTGTCGGGGTCAGGAGCAAGGAACAAGTAATGGGAATCATTGAAGCCGGAGACTTTCGGCTGAGTGCCACTGAAGTGGATGAAATAGTACAAGCTCAAATGGCGGAGGCACAGGAACTGTCGCTGTTCTCATTATAGCCGTGTGGTCTCCGATGCGCCGCCGCTCGGAATGGAGGTGGGTAATCAGCGGCAGGTGCAGCGGGAGATTTGATTGTTATATCCCAAAGAGCCAGTGCTGTGAGCTGCGAAAAGGAATTTAAACCGGTTTTACTGTTATTTTGGCGCTTGGTTGGAAATGTTGCCTTCCTGCGGCGTTGGGAGAACGGTTTTACCGCGTGATCCGAATCCTATTTCCAGCGCGGTATTCCTCGAAAAAACTACATCATGACCTCAGGCGATAAAATGGACATAGACCAGGTCTGCTCTTATCGTGGATTGCCGTTTCTTCACCAAGCGCTCCTCGCGGCAGGGCATCCGGCCCTCCAGGTCATAGTGGCTGACGGCGACAGATTATCGGCAACTAACTGTGTGCGCCAGCCATTCTCCGAGTCTGAAATTGGGTTATTCAAATCGACAGTTTTGGTTAACCGGCTCAATTTGTTTTGGGGACTGAATTGGCAGGCATCAACAGAATATGTGACCAGGAAAACCCAAGGCAAAGTTGACATACTAATTTCGTGTGTGGATACGCGAACGGCGTGATTTGAAATCATTCGTTCGCCGCTTTTCAAGGAATGCGCTTATTGGCTCGACATCGGGAATATTGCTGATGGTGGTCAATTCGTTTTGGGGCAACCAAGAAACAATCGGAACGGACGGACTCCTCATCGTCTGCCAACGGTCGCGGAGCTGTTTCCAGAAATTGTCACACCCGCCCTTGACAAGGACGACGAACTCCCTTCCTGCAGTGCCGTTGAAGCACTTGAACGCCAGGAACCATTCAGCAACCAACCCCTCGCGTTTCATGCCCCAAGCCATGCTTGCCCGTTTATTTCAACATGGATCGATCACACATCATGGTGGCTTCGTTAATCTGGCGAGCGGAAGACTGGCACCCCTTCCGCTAAATGGGATGGAAGGCACCCGAAGTCTTCCACCGGCCCGCACAAGTTGACTCTAGGGAACCTGAAAGGTGCAGCCACCAATGTCGAGCGCCTCCAGCTTTGGCCGGGCAGAGGGAGTCCCTTTCGATTGTTACATTTGCCTATACCCTATCCGGGACATTGTCTTAGTGGTATGATCTCGCTTACTGCATGTCGTAAGGACCTGTTGAGAAAAGATGGCAAAAGCAGTCTGAATAAAGTACTGCATTCAGGGCCTCTGGGATCGCGTGAGAAGAAAGACCATCAAGTTCGCGCAAGCATCGGCGGGTGCCCGCTGGTGGATATTCCTTTGCCTGGTTCTCGTACTGCTACCAGCGTTCGCGCAGGCGGTCCACCTTCATCCCGGCAATCTCGCTAACGACACAAAACAGTGTTCTGTCTGCCAAGTTGCTCACACATCGCTGCAGCTAGTTCTCATAGTGGCTCTTGTTGTTGCGTTCAAGACGACTTCAGTTTTTGCAAGTTTTGCAGTTCTTGAGCCACGATGTGTTCTACCTTCATTTTGGCTATTCTGCAGGCCCCCTCCTCAGGTTTAACTCGCAAGGTCCTTCCCTAACTTCATAGAAACCTGATCCTGACCCATTTGGAGGAGTCATGCGTATTGCTTTCAGGGGTATTCTGCTCTCATTGGCAGTTTTGTCTATTGCGATTCTCGCCCTTTGCTATAACGCTGTAGCACAAAGTACATCGGGAACGATTCAGGGCGTGGTCAAAGACCAGTCCGGCGCCGTGGTCTCTGGCGCCAAGGTGGAAATCTCCAATCCGGTAAGCGGCTTCCACCGCGAAACCACCACCGGAGCTGCGGGAGATTTCCGTTTTGCCAACGTCCCATTCAACCCCTATCACCTGGCAGTAACAGCCAAGAGCTTTGCCCCATCCTCTCAAGATGTGGATGTGCGCGCTGCCATTCCTGTGGCTGTGGATGTTTCTCTCGCGGTCGCGGGCGCTTCCACTACGGTCGAGGTGACAGCAGATGCTAAGGACCTCCTTGAAGTTGAGCCCAATTTCCACACCGACATCGATCGCGGCCTTTTCGACAAGCTCCCGCTCGAGAGTCAGTCCTCTTCGGTCAGTTCGCTGGTTACGTTAGCATCGCCCAATGCGGTAGCGGACTCGAATGGCCTAGTCCATGGGATCGGTGATCATGCGGAGAACTCCTTTTCCGTCGATGGGCAGCCGATGACCGATCAGACGAGCAAGGTCTTTTCCAACCAGATTCCGGTGGATTCCATTCAATCCCTGGAAGTGGTTTCGGGCGCGCCACCGGCCGAATATGGAGATAAGACCAGTCTGGTGATCAAGGTCACTACGCGCTCGGGGTTCGGGCAGACCACACCCACCGGCAGCGTAACCACCACCTATGGTTCGTTTGGGACAGCCACCGGCGGTTTCAACCTCGCTTATGGAAATCAGAGAGCAGGCAACTTTGTTTCCGTCAGCGGTTTGAACACGGGCCGGTTTCTCGATCCGTCAGAATTTCAGATGATTCATGCCAAGGGAAATGAGGAGAACTTTTTTGATCGCGCCGATTTCCAGCTAAGCAATGACGACTTTATACACTTGAATGTCGCCTATACTCGTTCCTGGTTCCAAACGCCGAATTCATTTGATGCGCAGGCCACGCTTCAGGACCAACGGGCGCAAATCAAGACCTACAATGTGGCCCCAAGCTGGACGCATCAGATCAGTCCGACGACACTGTTCAGCGTGGGCGGGTTCGTTCGGCATGACAGCTTCAACTACTACCCGAGTAAAGACCCACTCGCAGACCTGACGGAGACCACCTCGCAGCAGAGAACACTTACCAATGCCGGGCTGCGGTCGGACGTCTCGTATGTGAAAGGCATTCATAACCTCAAGGCCGGCGTACTTTTTGAGCATACCTTCCTGAACGAGAAATTCAACCTGGGGCTTACCGACCCAACAGTAAATGATCCCTGTATCACCCAGAACGTCGGAGGTGATTTCGTCGGCGCCGGTGATTCTGCTCTGAATGATCCCTCTCAGTGCGCCGGAGCGGGGTTTGAGCCGAACATCGCTTCCAACCCCAATGCGTCCGCGCCTTTCGTTCCTTTGCTGGGCTGTTTCGATTTGACCCGGACTCCATCCGTGAACGATGCTTGCGCGATTGCACAAGCCGGCCTATTCAATTTCACTGGCCACACCGATATCAAGGAGTTTGCTGCTTTTATTCAGGACGCTATCACCACGGGCAATTTCACCTTCAATTTGGGCCTCCGTGCTGATGTCTATCGCGGTCTTTCAAGGGCCTGGCAGCCGGAGCCCCGCCTGGGAGTGGCTTACAACATCAAGCACACCAACACGGTGCTTCGTGTGTCCTATGCGCGCCTTCTCGAGACGCCATTCAATGAGAACCTGATCGTCTCCAGCGCGGTCACCAACCCGGTGCTCAGCGCGCTCTTCGGGCAGAGCACGGTCTCACAGATTCCTGCGGGTCAGCGCAACGAATTTCATGCCGGATTCCAACAGGCGTTTGGCAAATTCCTGGTGATTGACGCCGATTATCTGTGGAAGTACACCCACAATGGATACGACTTCAGCGACTTGCTCAACACTCCGATTTTTTTCCCGATTGCCTGGCACAACTCCAAAATCAGCGGGCCTTCGGCTCGCATCAGCATGCCCAACTTCCATGGCTTCTCTGCATTCACAGTTATGGGTCACGCGTCGGCTCGTTTTTTCGATCCGCAAGTCGGGGGCTTAGGCAGTTCGCCAGCAGCGGGTGTGTTCCGTATCGACCACGACCAAGTTTTCCAGCAAACCACGCATCTCCAATATCAGATGGGGAAGCTAGGGCCATGGATCGGCTTCAACTGGCGGTATGACAGCGGCCTGGTGGCAGGTGCAGTACCCTTTGCCACCGATACCACGACGCCGGTGGATCTAACTGGTCTCACAGCCGACCAGCAGATCCAGGCCGGCCTCTTCTGCGGAAGCCAGCTTCCGACTCTGGCTGCGCCCCTCACTACCTGCTCTCCATCTCAGTACGGATCGACCAGACTGAAAATACCGGCTCCGGGCACGGAGGATGACGATCACAACCCGCCCCGCGTTGCCCCACGCAATCTCTTCGATGCCAGCGTTGGCCATGACAATCTGTTCCATGGCGACCGTTACAAGTGGAGTTTGCGCTTCACTGCAATCAACATGACCAACAAGCTGGCTCTTTATAACTTCCTCTCTACGTTCAGCGGAACCCATTTCGTTACGCCGCGCACGGAGAGCGTGGAACTGGGTTTCCACTTCTGAACCCACCCTGTATGCTTGAGCGGCCTATCTAGGGCCGCTCCGCTCCTGGCCGCAGGTTATGGTGCCTTTGTGTGCTGAACTGAATTTGATCTGACCCAGGATTCTGCACGCTCCAAGCAGCTTCATGCATGAAGCTGCGTACGGCGAAATGAAACATGAGGAAACCGTAAAGCTCCTGCCGTACCAAGTCTGGCGTTTGACTGCGAAGCAAGACCTGGGGCCCGCGCAGGTGCACCTTCAATTCATCGACCGTGTTTTCCATTTCCCAGCGTTGCTGATACAGGGCCGCTAATTCTCGCGCCGGAGCTTTTTGCGGATACACGATCGTAGTCAGCAGGCGGTACCAGGGTCCACGGCTGCCCGCTCCCTTGTAAGCGATACTCAATCACACGCACCGGCAATCCGCGCGTTGGGTCAGGACACCGTCGATAGCTCCGCTTCGGATAAATGTAGCTAAGATAAGATCCGTCCTCATAGCGGTGCACACAGGCGAACTTCATCCCTCGTTTACAGCGCCACAGCAACTCCGCTCCGGTCGCCGCTGCCTTTTCCACAACTGCCCTCCAGTGAAACCACGGTCGGCCAAACATAGCATTCCCGGTTGCAGATGCGGAATTACTTCCTCCGCCCAACTTCAACTCGCCGCAGGCGTAGCTCCCCAACCGAGAAGCAAATAGGACATGCGTACCATTCTCCAGCAACGCCACGAAACGCCGTTTGTTTCTCAGCAATCGGACGCACCACCTCATCATGAATGGCCTTCACCGCTTCCCATCCCAGTCGCTTACGCGCCTGACTGATACCCGATTTCCCCGTGATCTCGTAGACCGTCTCCTGGCCCAATAACCACTGCACTCCACTCAGTAGATACGCAACACCTCCCGGTAACCTGTCCCCATCCACATCGCCAAGCCCATCACGTAATACACCATCAGATGTGCCGGCAGTTCCCGCTCCCGCTGGCTGGCTTTGCCCTCCCTTTTCAGGATCTCTTTCACTCGGGCTGTAGGGTAGGTCTTGGCCAAGATACCCATCGCCAACTCGTCGGTAATCCGGTTCCCGTTCGGCAGGTGTTTGGCATGTGCCATTGCATTCCCCTCCTCCCGTCACCTTAAGCCCAAACCCGCAGCTCAGACAATGTCGGCGCAAAACACGATGCTTCCACCTTGGCGGTTGGGCTGCTCAGTTCGTGTGGTTGCCCTGGTTTTTCTGTGACATTGCGAGGGTCCGTTAAGGGTCCAATAAGGACATCCCCATCGTTATTTATTGTGACTTTTCATGGCACCAGATTGCCCTCCGTGCCATTTTGGTTTCAATCAGTTGCCTGTCGGTGCCGTACTTTCACGGCGGTAACACAGGTTTTCAACGGAATGGGTTCATCCCAGACGCGTGTGCCGTAAGTTACCTTTTGGAAAAGTCATCATTTGCCGTTGCAAGGGAGAAAACAATTCTGATACGCTCGGAGCGTCTCGGGAGGGACAACGACAGTCGTGGTAAAAGGCACAGCGGCGGAGTGCGAATCGCGTGTCATGGCCGGCTTGAAAGTCAAAGTGTAAGAAAAGTGTAAGAAAGATTCGCCGTTTTCGCCAATTGGGCCAATTTCGCGCATCGCAGAATCAATAACTTAAACGGAATCAATGCGGGACTGGGGTTCAAATCCACCCCCCGCAACCAACACCCCCTGCGGTTAACCCCCTCTTTATCTAAAAGTTACAGACTCAGTAACCACAAACTTCCCCACAAAACTTTCTCGCGAAAAATATCAGCGGTCAGTAACAGCCTTACATGGAACAGTTGCTTACCGAGTCTCAGACGGCAAAAATGCTCAATTTAGCGCATGTTTTAGCTGATTTAGGGCCAACTTACAGCAGCGTGAATGTTCGAACTGCCGCTTACCGGATCGACGGCGCGTGGTACAGCTTGATTACTGTCGTCAGGTTCTCTGAGCTGAGCGAAGAAGAAATGGGTAATAAGACCGCGGAGGCTTGGCAGCAACATGCAGACGATTAGGTCGGCAGATAGCAGTGACGAAGATTTGCGCCCGCCCAGGTTAAGGGACGGCTAATCCTGCGCCCAAGCCTTCTTGCGGGGCAGATGCCTCTGAGAACAGTTCGAGATGAACTCACGCATTCGGATATAGGCTCCGTGCATCAAGATGATGCGACGGGACTGGTGTCCTATATGCACACAGGACTGGGTACCAGACAAAAAGCCTTCATCATTAATGACATCTTTGGTCGTGTGGACGCGGATATTGAGGCCGTGAATCAGTTCCTCGGCAGGCTTTTTCTGCACCTGAACGCTCTTCTCACAGATGCACCAACGATTCAACTTTGTGGGCTCCACCAAGGAAAAGCTCTAATCCGTGAATTCGTCCGGACCCCACTCTGACCTTCAACAGCGGAAAGTGCTTGTCGCTAGCTTGGATCGAGGCAGACGGCAAGCCAACCTGTCCGCTTCTTTGCGATGCGTACTGGAGAGCAAAGGCTGAGGTTCGACCATAGCTGATTCAAGCTGAGACAATAACGTCACCACCACGTGCCTTGCGCTTGATCAGATCGGGTGCAGGGATTCCTTTCACCGGGACGATTGTCTTCGAAAAGGATGACCGATGGGAAAGCGGCTCTCGTCGAGCATCTGTGGCCCTTCCAATTGTTCGAATTGATTCCTATCATCGCTTGGGGCCTTCCATGCGTCCGCTGGCATTGATTCGAAGGGCGCAAACCATTCTTCCCTCAACTCTCCCCGCCGCGACACAATTTCTTTGTTAGCCGACCAAACGATCATTCGATTTATGGCATCAACATTCTCCTTAGAGAGCGGCGTAATGTACGGATAGGTGCACGTATGCTGCAAGGAGACAAACCAAAATAGGAGTTCAGTATGAGTATGGTAATCATCAAAGTGATTGCTTTAATTATTTTGTGTGGCCCGGGCTATCCTCAATCGCGACCAGCCGAGAAGCCGCCATCTGTCTCGCCGAATTTACCACCCTTGCCGCCACCGCCGCATGTTAACTCTCCACCAACTGCTCCACCTCCTCCACAATCTGCGAACGAGCCGAAACCAGCACCACCGCCTCGCGTCGGTGCTGGCTATCCCAAGCACTTTGAGATCGTATTTCCAGTTGTGGGGCCAACGTTTCAATTCGGCTACGAAGATTTCCAATTGCCTCCAGGGGAGCTGTCCGTAAAGTGGGTTGCTGTTGGTTCGGGCCAAAGCGATGTCTCGAAGGAAATCGATGTAACTGTCATCTCACCCCAGCTATGCTTCAGAGCCTCTCCGACTGGCGCATCACAGGTATTTATTCCGCCAAGTGGCGCGAATATGAGGGTGATTGCCAGGAGGAAGAACCTCGCCGGTGCTTTTCAGGTTAGGGTCTCTATTGACCTCGGGCAACCTCAGTAGCCAGCCTTGGCATGGTCAAGAATTGCCGGCCCCTGTTGCCTTTGAACTGAAACTCTGTAGCCTCTCAACCTTTCTAATCTTAAAGAACTGACTCAGTCCGGCCCGTCAGCCCCGTGGCGTCTTTTCCGTCGGCTGTTTCAGTGCGCTTGATCATGAGCGGATGGTCGGTATCGGAAGTGATTATTCGTTTTATCCCGGAGCAACTCGGGAGGCAGCCTTGATGAGCACTCACAATAAGAATCATTGGAGTGACTCCCAAAACTGAGACGCGCAGATTTACGACACTTGGCTGAGAGAGGAGCTGCAAAAATGGAAAAAAGCGAATCAACAGGTATCCCGTGGTGTTCCGGCTGATGGTACTGGAACGATGAAAACTGCGGCACCGTATCGGAACTGGCAGGGAGTTGGGCTTGGACCGAGTGGGCTTTGCCACTAACTGGGACTGGCAGGCGAAAGCGGGATCATTCAAGACTACCAATTTTAAGAAAAGCTTAATGTTGAGAGCTATTGAAACTTGCGGCTTTGACAGTTGCAAGATCTACTACTGCGCTCAATTCGCCTCTGCTCAACTAACTTCCGCTGAGTTTGCACCAGGCGCTTTTAATGTAATCCGTCAAAAATTCTTAAGGAATTTTAATATTGGAGAGCTAAGAATTAGTAAATCCGATTGAGCCTGAATTGTTCAGAATTTTCATTTGACAAAGACTTACAAAATCAACTAAGTTTGTCACCTACTCAATATCAAAGAGTACGGCCCCGCTTCTCACCCCCTTGGAAAAAACATAGTGATCACGGTCGCCTGTGCGTTATGACGGCTCTTGAGCTTCATTTCACTGAATGACGTGCAGAGCCTTTAGGAGGGGTTATGAGATTATTTCGAGTTGCGCTATGCCTTATTGCATTATGCAGTGCTGAAGTCGCATTCTCACAAAATCAAGTTTTATATCGCCCCGGTAGCAAAGCTACGTCACCATTCTCTCCTGCGATTTCAGCGAAAATCGCAAGCACGGCACAAGCAACTAATCAGAATGGAATGCGTTGCACCCTCTTCAATTTTGAGGGAGTTGGCGACACGAGTCCAGTTCCAGATTTCCAGGGGATTAGCTCGCCTGGTTGGTTAGGCCTAATTGAGGATGATTTCGGAGGCAATGGCAATTTCGCTGATGAACCTTCGCCTGTAACAATCGCGTTCTGGTTGGGCGGCGATCCTGGGTCAAGAGACATAACCTTTGTCAACCCAGTTTCCAAGGTGGGGTTCTTCTATACATCTGCTGTGGGTGTCGAAGTGGATGCCTTCGATGCAAGTGGCGCAGTCATCGCATCTGTTACCGGTCCAGCAAATTTCTTGAATGGTCCACCCGATGATGACACTTTTACCGGATGGAGTCCCTTGGAAGTAAAAGTAGATGGAAACAAAATTGCAAAAGTCCGTGTAACGGGAAATGTCAACCAAACGGGAATTGACGATCTCCAGGTCTGCACCTCGATAGGCATCCACAGCGTCGAACTAACGCAGGCGATACAAGAGTGGCAAGAATTGAACGATTTGAAATCAAGCCTCCAAAATAGCGGAGAGCCGCCGGTGCCCATCATCGCCAACAAACCAGCAGTTCTTCGGATTTATATGAATAAGGTTGAGGCAGTGACGGATGTTCGTATTGATATTTCTGGTGTGACTACCCAGAGCAAACAGATTACACTTCAGCCGCAATGTACGCCTGAGATGCAGCGCAGACTTGCCAATGGTTGTCAGTCCTTGGATTTTTACTTCACTCCCCCCAGCGGTTCGTTTGATGTCACTGTCAATTTGTTTGATTCTGACGGTAATATGATTGAAACCGATGATCTCCCGTTCAAGACCAGAAAAGCCAACAATCTCATTCTGAAAGCAGTCTCCGTTTGTGATTCAAAGGATGCCAGCGGTGTGTGGCAATGCGCCCCAGCAAACGCGCTGAGCGGGCATATCGGAGAACTCAGTTTGATAGCGCCAACCAGCCAAGTTAGAGTTCAGGTCACAAATAGTGTGGTGCGGAAAGATATTACGACTTTCGACAGTTCCAACGGTTTTCAGGCATGGTGGGTTGCGGTGGCCAATGATCTCAACGGACTTTACGGATTTTTTGACAGCGTTGCCGACTTCTTCGGCGGCAGCCATCGCACCTACTACGGAATGGTACGGCCCATTCTTCAAGGTCAAACTTTTGGCATTCAGGGCCTCGCCCACGGCATCCCGTCACGGGCAGCTGCAAGCAGAACGAGTGTGAACCTGCTTGGGATTGAAGGAGCAGATGATGTTGTAGCTCACGAGACTGGGCATACTCTGGGCGGACGCCATACAAATCTGCAAAATCCACAAACAGCTGCGCCTCCGGGTTGTTATGGTTTAGCGGGCGATCCGAATACAGATTGGCCGTTTGCCGATAACCTCATTCAAAGCACAAACAGGCTGGAGGTCGGCTTTAACCTAAGTACAAGGCAGCCTTTAATTCCAGAAACAACTTTTGAGATAATGAGTTACTGCGTGCCGACGTGGATTTCTCCATTCAGTTACAGGAAGTTTATGGGAGCACTTGGTGCTAACGCGCCATCCGGAGCGGCACCCGTATCCGTGGCTCCGGTAGTCGGTCAGTTCTGGACCGTCTCGGGGCAGATCAACGGCAGTTCAGTGCAATTCGATCCACTCTTCCAGGCGCAAACGAGTGGGCTTACAGACGCAGGCGCCGGCAGTCATCAGATTCAGGTTCAGGACTCAACCGGTGCGGTTCTTTTCACGCGCTTCTTTACTCCTGAAACTCCCGAAACCATAACTACCGGACCTGAAGTCCGTGGAGCGCCTGCGTTCTTTGAATTAATTCCTGTTACTCCAGGAGCGGCAAAAATCATTGTCCTGGATCCTAACAGTGTACAGATTGGAGCATTAAATCTAGGAGGCGCAAGTCCAGTAGCGACCATAACTGCCCCTGCGGCCGGCTCAAACGTTTCTGGTTTGCAACTAATCTCTTGGACAGCCACAAATCCGAATAATGGAAGTCTAACCAGCAAAGTGCTGTACTCTCCTGACAAAGGTCTGACGTTTATGCAACTTGGTCAGGTCGCTAGTGCAACCTCGCTCTTAGTGGATTTTGACACGATGCCGGGGGCGGTGAACTCTGCTCTGGTTCGCGTACTCGTATCCGACGGCATCAATACAGGCACAGCGACTTCCGGGGCATTCACTGTCCCCAAGAAAGCCAATGTGACTGGGCAGATCCTTTCTCCCAAGATGAGTTCCATTTATAAGAAGGGTGACTTGGTGTTGTTCACAGCCAGCGCCTATGACATTGATGATGGCATGCTTGATGACACATCCATAACTTGGACATCTAATCTGGCCGGGGTCCTTGGAAATGGGGCCAATTTACCTGTAACGACACTACAGCCTGGCACTCACCAGATCACCATGACGGCCAAGGACAGCGACAATAATAGCGTCACACAGAGTGTTGCTATCAAGGTCGCAGGTCAGGCTCCGGTGATGAATCTCAACGTCAAAGCCTTAGATAAGGCTCCAACAACATGCGTTCAGGTCACAATCAATCCAGCAGTTGTCAGTGGAAGTGTAGAACTGACAAAAATCGACTATAGTTTAGATGGTGGTATAAACTTTATTAATGTACCGCTCACAAATAATCCATTCACCTTTATTGTGCCAGGGAGTGGTTTTTTTCACGTTATTGCTAGAGCCTTCGACGCCGCAGGCCAATTGGCATCAAAGGACTCGGAGTTCTTTACCGCGGCTCCGTGCCAGATCCGTGACGCCACGCCGCCGGTGACAACCGCCAGCGTAACCCCTGCTCCAAATGCGAATGGCTGGAACAACACAGATGTCACCGTCGCTCTCCACGCAACTGATAGCGAGCCAGGCGGCACTGGTGTAAGACAGATTCAGTTTTCGACCACCGGAGCGCAGGCCGGATCCGGAGTTGTAGCAGGAGATAGTACAGCAATCACAATTTCGGTTGAAGGCACCACAGTTGTTACTTATTTCGCAACTGACAATGCAGGTAACCAGGAAACTCTGCACACCCTTACCATTAGGCTTGACAAGACACCGCCAGTCATTTTAGGGCTCCCCCTGCCGGGATCTTGTATCTTGTGGCCGCCAAATCACAAACTGGTCAACGTCGGTACTGTCTCTGCCAGCGATACTCTTTCAGGACTAGCTTCCTTTAACCTGACTGCAACGAGCAGTGAACCTCCAGATGCCGATCCCGACATTGTGATCACTGGTTCCGGGCTTCGGGCGCGTTCAGTGCAACTCCTAGCTGAGCGGCTGGGCAGTGGTTCAGGGCGAATTTACACATTAAATGCCACCGCCAGCGATTTGGCGGACAATACAACCAATGTCACCGCGACCTGTGTCGTGCCGCACGATCAGGGGCATTGATCAGAACGGAGGGACTTGAATCGGGCACTGTTCGGAGTTTTTCATCCGGACAGTGCCTTTTGCTCACATTATTGTTCGCAATTGAAATTCTGGGTACGATATACTTAACTAACTAATCTACACTAGCTATGAAAATTGCCATTGCGCTTGTACTTATAACTTTGTCGTTTGCTGCCATCTTGTGTGAGCGAATGCATGTTTTCTCAACCGTTCCAGAATCTGCGACCGTCGATGAGCTTAAAGTTGGGAGCGATGGAACAGCCACTGTCGCTGGTATTGTGTTGGAAAATAACCATGGATGCGAAGTCGATGCATCATGCTATCTACAATTACGCATCGGAAATAAGGATATTCGTGTTGTATATCACCCCGGAGCAGCAGAGAGAGTTGTTAATACTGTGGCAGTCAAGGAAGGATATACTGTTAAACATGGAGATCACATAAAAGCATACGGACGATATCGCAAACAGGAGAACAAAGACATTATCGAGACTTATACTTCTGGAGCGTCCTATATTCGTGTCCTATCAACTTCCGCGCCGTAGATAAATTTATGACGACAAAATCTTTGGGAGCCACACTGTCAACCAGCTTTCCGCTGCCGGTACTCAATCGCTTCAATATCAATCAGTTAGAAGCAGACCGTTTCAACAGATTTCAATATCAGCTGAGGCGCGGTTCGCAACCAAGGTGCTCTACGCGGCCTTCTTCAAGGAAACTCCTTTAAATTCAATTGCAAAAAGTCTACGACCGTTGAAGGCTGGTGGAACGCGAGGCCTTCACAGGTACAGAATCGACTTCAGCCTCCGGTGAAGAGATAGTGTCTGCTCAAATCTCGTTGGAAATAAAGAGCTTCTAAGGTTTGCTATCGTCTAGACCCCTGGGGTTTGCATCAGGTTGCTTACCTAAGACAATTAGAGCTGCTGCGCATTCCCCGGCAGGCTGAAAAGACTGGCGTCGGCGGTTCGATTCCTCCAAAGGGTTTCTAGGCGTAAGGATTAGCTTTTGAACGTGATTGGCGAGTGCCCGGCAGGCGGCGGTCACGTCCGACTCAGAACCGTTATACTACTTCCCGTCCTAGGACCACGCTCACCGAGAGCGTTTCCCGGACAGTTGGCCATATCTTCTCAGCCTTGAGACTGGATGTGTTATGCCATTGAGGATGAATTTAGCCGTCAAGCGTTGGCTCGCATTCGGAGCGGGCGCATTTCTCACAGCGGGTGCCGGTATCTTGGTCCTAATATTCGTTCATGCCAGAACGCCCGATCTAACTCGCCATACATACTTCCTGATAGCGTTTTCGCTTGGCATTTCCGCAACAGCGATCCTGTTCGGGGCCATGGAAACATATGCGAAATACATCGGAGACGGAGCTCTTCGCGGACTTGTGTTGAGGGGAGCGGCGGTCGTCTTCTTTGCCGTTCTTTATGCAGCTTACTTATTTGCGCCTCCAGATTCATGGCTTGATCTCGATGTGTACTTGAGGACCGACAATAACTCTCTGCTCAGAGAGGGAGGGGTGTTGCTGCACAATGACCGGGGTTGCAATCAGCCGGCAACGATAAACCACGAAGCAAAGCGGGCTGTTTTCAAACATCTGGCACCTTCGTGCGGAGGCCAAATTACGATTGACACCGACGTCGACGGCTACGAACCGGTAACGCACGACTACATTATTTCTGGGGCCAATGGAAGTCTGACGATTTTGATGAAACCTGTCATTCCAAGCTGCGTGTTATTCGGGCAACTGATTTACGACAAAAATCAACACAAGCCAGTCTCCGGTGCGCGAATCTCGGCTCCGTCTGGCGATCGGCCAACTCTAAGTAATGATTTCGGTCAGTTCAGCATTCCTCTTCACCTTAAGTGCGGTCAGGAAACATCCTTGACGATAATCACGTCAGACGGCCGTTCCTTTAACAAAGCTAGAGTCCCAATCAGTGGCAAAGAAGGGACAGCCGAGCCGGTTGTTCTAACGGAATGAAAATGAAGGACGTGTGTTGGAAATTAGGCATTCTTGTGGTCCTAGGCCTCAACTGTGCATCGCTGGACGCACTTTCGAGAATTAAAGGCCAGATCATCAATGCTGACAGAAACAAGCCAGTGGCAGGCCTTGTGTTAGAAGCTGACGTCAATGACGCCGGAGTCATTACGAGCAAAGCACAAGGATACCTACAACAGGAAGGCGGCTTTGAAATCTCTCTCCCCAGCACAAGCAAGCCGGGAAGCAAGATTCGGCTACATCTCATCTCTAAGGGCTGGCTCTTCGTCGATCACGCAGACGGTCAGATCACAGTACCGGATGACGGTAACGTCGGAGCGGTGAAAGTCGCTCCGTTTGGCTCCATAACATTATTGTCGGCTGATCGACTCCGTTATCTATGCAGAAAGATAGCGAGTGGCAAGCGTGTTATTCCAATCAATATAGGAAAAGTCGAATTTCAGATAACGCCCGACTCTGTAATATCGGCTATGGCGGTCGAGACCGGAGTCAGCGTGAAGGCTTTTACAGAAAAACTCGTCTCATGGGCTAACGACCCCAATCTCGATGCAGGCGACCGCGCTCTAGCCGCCTCCTCACAGGGGGACTTTAAGAACGCCATTCGGTTGGCAAAGGAGGCCATTAAGGAAAAAGAGCAACAAGACAAACTCAATGCTAAGGAGGAGGCACTATATTACAGCGTGATGGGCAACGCCATGATTGACGAAGGACAGTTTGTCAATGCTTACGATGCGTTTAGTTCAGCCCTGGCGAAAGACTCTTCGTTTGTTGAGGCACATCTCAAACTCGGGTACCTCTGCGCAGTGCCAGTAGTTGCAAAGGAGGTTCACGAAGACAGCTCGGTGTACAAACTGCCGGATATCGCCTCTTGGAGAGCCCACCGCGATGAAAATGCTTCGCTCCTGCAGAAATGCGGTGATGAACCATTCAAACATTTTCGGGACGCATGGGGGTCCTCTCGAAGTGGAAACCAAGCAGATGAGACGAAGGAAGCATACGTACTATTTGCGCTCGTCGGAATGGCAGGAAAGTTAGTAGGCGTAGACTTGATTTCCGTTCTTGACGAAGAAGACGACAACGAAAAAAGGCAGGGACAAGAAAAGGATGCGTTTGATTTCAAAGAGAGATGCCGGTGGTTATTGAAAAATTCGAATGCAAGTCACAGCTCGGACTTGCCTATGACCATATATTATGCCGCCGAAGTATTAACTGCGGTGGAATCTGGCGCATACGACAATGAGGAATGGATGGTTTTAACAGCTGCAATCGATCTGCCAAAAAGTCCTCCAATGCCTTTTGCAGTGCTTTCACGACGGCTATGTTCCCGGTGTGATAACTCATGCTTCCTCCCGTTCTTTTAACCCTCGATCCGCTCCGGACCGATGTAAGTGCGTTTTACATAATCACCCACGAGACCCCAATGCTCATCATACGGCCCACGAAACAGGTCATCAGGAAATTGAATATCAGCATAGATGTTTTTCCACACCGACACCGCAAGGTGCTTTTCCTCAATATTCAGATCCGGTTCGATGACGTCTGCTTCACTGATTCTTCCGGCTTTCAGATCAGCCAACGTCTGCTTGAGCCAACGACCATGCCGCAGAGAGCCGACAAAGTATTCGTACAGCGTTATAAGGGCGCTCATGCGGGTGTTGTATTGCCGGTCTTTGAGTATCATCTTTCCCCGGTCACCAACAAATGACGGCTCCAGACTTGGTGCAATGGTCACCACACCAGCAGCAACAGGAAATTGAATCCCAATCTCGCCGTACATTGCGCCAAGGACGGCGCGAGGTTCCGTGGCCATGACAAAGGCATCATCGCTGTTGTACATCACCAAGCAGCACGGCAATCCGTCGTATTCCTTAAATTTGTCCTTGGCCTGATCGATCTTTGCGCGAATTGCTTGGTGAGGGTCAATGAAGATCGGCCCTCTGCCGGTGGGAAGTGGATAGTTCTTCTGCTCGAATTGCTTCACTTCAAAGAGGAAATCGCGACCATCCACCGGCACCGTGTAATCGACCAATTTCAATTTGCCTGGATAGGGCTTCTCGAACTCGAATGCGAGTCCATGAGATCGCAAATAATCTTCAAACAGAGCCTCAGAAATGTTCTTAACGCTCATCCTCGTTCCAACCTCGCCATCACCATCCGCGCCAGTTGAAGTGAATCAGCGACCGTTGCCGCGACCTTCGGCGAGTGGGTAATCGGTTCACCGCGTAGCCGGATCGCCGCCACAATCGAGGCCGCTACCAACAGAGCGCCGTCTTGCTTAGGAGCCTGCTTCCGCAAACACGCTGGATTGCGCTTGGGCACACCCCGCCCGATGTCCTTTGCTCCATAGCGGTATGTCGATCCGCAGCAAAGACACTGCAACACGGCTGAATTACCAGGCGGCCCCACTGCATTGCGTCCATGTTCAGACTGGGGATCGCAGGCAAAGCAGACGATCACGCACTTGCACCCGGCACATGTGACGACCCAAGCCTCAGACGACATCGGAACAGGCTAGGCGAATTGGCAGCGAAAGTCAAATCTCACAAAAGAGGCCGCCCTATTGGACGGCCCTCTCGGCTGAGGTTATTTTTCGCACTTGAAGAAACGGTCCATCACCTTTATTACAAGGCAACCGATATTTGCGATTGCCCCAGCTATCATTATCGAAGTTACCATTTAGTGCGGCCTCCTCAGGCCCGCACTTAGGGGTTTCGTAGTCGGTTTCTTCAAACTGATTGTCAAACTCAAGAAAACATCCAACCTGCTTCCGAAGCTGCCGTATGATCGCACCAATGTGTCGGCAACTGCTCATCGGGGTTGCAACGCGGTGTTCGCCTTCCTGTACAATCGTGGCCTCTGAATACTAGGAGACTCACCCCCTTGGACACACAATCGATCATCGCCGAATTGGAAGCAGAACGTGACTGTCTTAACAGCGCCATCGCAGCATTGCGGGGCGGCCAGCACAGGCGCGGTCGGCCAGCAAGCAAGACCACTAATGGCCGGAAACGGCACCTGTCAGCAGCAGCGCGTAAACGGATCGGCGAGGCAATGAAGAAGCGGTGGGCTGAACGGAGGAAGAAATCAGCGGCGTGATTGTGATCCTGTTCACAACCCGCGCACCCGATACACTCACAGACGAACTGTCGCACCAAGGCTACACCGTCTACGAAGCACTGGCTGTCTCAGATGTGTATGCGCTGGCTGACCAACACCCGGCTGCAACCATCATCATCACAGCCGATGTCGATCCTGAGCGAGCAAGGGCAATCCAACATCATTATCCAACGCTGCAACTGCGACCAGCAGCCACGGTCAGAGAGATCGTGTGGGAGCTGAGTCAGTTTACGAAAGATGAAGCAGTCCAGTGACCGAATTTTGCAAATGAGAGCTGTCGAAAAAACAGTCCTTTATTGTTTTGCAAAGACGGAGGGCCACTTTTTTTTAAGAAAAACGACAAGGAAGGCGCTAATCAAGCCTCCAATGACTGTTTCCATGATCTTATCGAGAGTAAAGTCTGAGACCTTTTCGACTACGATTGCACCATTATGTTCAATGTCATGCTTTATAAGGCCAGTCACCGTTATCGTTTTTGACATCTGGTTTGGACGCAGACGAATGGGAATGTGAGCGTCTGACGCCGCCAGTCGCGAATATAATTCGAACGATATTTGTCGTGACGCGCTGCCATCTTTGGGTTTTATCTGCCAATCCCAAACCGCAAACTCCCCTGCAATTGGATCTTGCTCAGGATAAGTTGGTAGGTGTTCCACCAGGAAATCGCTTGGCGATGCATCCAGGGCAACAGTCATCCAATGTGAAACGTTAATCTCCCAGAGTTTGGAATTCCCAAATTCTTTGTATCCATTCTGGCAGACTGAGGACACAAGTTCCTTGCAGGTAGATTCATCCTTGCAAATTGAAAACTTCATCAATTGGCTGCTCAAGTTCTCTGAATACTTCGGCGCAATTATTACTGACACGTCTATGGTCTTATCAAACTCCATTACTCCAGGGCACGTAAAGATAAGGACAGGGCAATCCTGGGAAGCCTCCGGTTTCTTAGCTCCCATTCGGCTCTGATCTGGGCGGGAAGAAGGATTCGGGGCTACTACTGCTTGAAGTTCTTGTTGGGCGCTAAGGGATTGGGGCATCTCAGCAGGGGCAGCGATGGCGTATTGGGGAGGAAGCGAAAGAGGTGGGGGCGGGGGGATTCGCGCAACTCTCTGATGACCACATCCGGTAAGGACTGTGAGCAAAAGACTAGTGATTAAGACACGTCTGATCCTCTTATCCATCGCAATAAACTTTATGAATGATCTGGCTTCGGTCATGAAAATCAGGCGTGTGCTCCAATGGTTTTTCCGGCATCGGAAGATGGTTGAGGTTCTTCTATATCTTTAAGAATCGCCTCGCCCTTGGTGAGCCACGCCACACCGAATGCGAGAATCGCTACCGACTCGAACACCAATGTCGGTTTCAGCGTTTCCAAAATATCAGTAGCCTTGCAGACCGCGATCAAGGCGATGCAAGCCAGGATGATTAATCCGCAGGCAGTGTAAACCTTGTTCCTTTGCAGCTTCCGGCGAGTGGGACGTTCCTTCGAAGTCTGTGTAAACAATTTGAGGCAGAAATAGGCAAGCGTGAGGAACAACAGCGTTGCGCACGAGAGATGCACGCCACCGATGACTTTGGTCCTAAATGTTGCGCCAGTTTCTGGCGCCGTCGGAAATAGCGCCACGCCAACGGCGAATACGCATGCAAGATGGCCCGCAATCGCATCACGACGATCATATCCCCTGCAGGACATGAGGAATATGCCGATCGCGCACATGCTCCCTACAAATACATCGCCCATTGTTGTGTAGTAGTAACTGCTAATGGAATTTTCCAGCCCACGGCTCTGCAAAAACAATTTGCCGAATATCAGAGCGAACGGGAGATAGCAGCCAATAACGCCAACGGCTCTCCTCAGACCAACATAAGAAAGCACAATCGGATCTTTGTCCGGCTGTTGATTCATTTCGATCTCCTCTGACCAACTTTGTAAGATGGAATATTAGTTCGGCGTCCCGTGCTTCCGGTCCCGATAGTGATCGCCAGTTTTCTTGTTCTTGTAGTGTCCGCCTTTGTGCGACGATCCGTGGCCGCCTTCGTAGTGGCCATCATGGCTTCCGGCATTATAGGACTTTTTGGATGCGTGACTGTGACTGTGAGGCGAGCTTGAGCGTCCGCCGTGGCTACCCTTGGCGAACACGGGTACGGTCAATACGAAGGACAGGAGAAGAATGAGGATGATCCTCATAGATTTCATAGACGAACTCCGGCCAGGAATAAGGGGTGTGCGCACACGATACTGCCAAGTCAATTCCTTTGCAAATGAAATATAACGAAATCTTCTTAGAAATCCCTTTTTGTGACTTTAGAGTGTCCCCACACAGGTTTTTCTTGCCTTTCCACCCAACGCTGCTTACACTCTTTCGCAATCACCCCTTTAGGCCCAGCAGTACAAATCCATGCGCGGAGAAAGTATGAAACGCCTCTTTCGTATAGTTGTTTTCTGCCTGTTCGTCGTCACCCTTGCCAACTCACAAACTGCCACTGTCAAGCGCAATGTTGTGCTTCGCGCAAAAGCTTCCAAAACCAGCAAACAGATTGGCGACACACTGACCGCACCCGCCACGCTGACGCTAATCAACCCAGCGAGCAGAAATGGGTTCCTGCATGTCCAGACTGAGAATGGCGACAAAGGATGGGTCTGGGCTAACAACGTCGCGGTATCCGATGAGGAGGATGCAGGAGAGGCCGGGGCCGTAGTAGAAGATGACACCGTTGCTAAGCTCCTAGCTGTGCATACTGACGCCGTGGGCCAGCCTCTCGTTATCAATGGCGAGAATGTCTGCGGCCCTCTCGGAACCGCAGGCAGCGATGATAAGAAAAAGGCGCTCAACCGCAACAAGAACCGAACGGATATTCCCGGCGGCACTGCTTACGTCCCAGTCGAATGGGCCAGCTTGCGCGATCTGCCGATGAATCATTCTGAGGATTTACCAGGAGCGCCGGTCGTGATGGAGAACATATTTTTGGTTCACAAGGTCAAGCCTGAAGGGGCTGAATCGCCAAACTGTGGCCTGACCGATCCTGATGAGGTTGACTGGCACATCTACACCAGCGACACAGCAGGAGTTGATGACATCAGCAAGGCAGTCATCATCGAAACAACCGCTAGAACACGGCCATTGCATAAATGGCAGCAATCGGACCTGGCCAAGCTCGTAAACAAGAACGTTCCTGTGCGCATCAGCGGATGGCTGCTGTATGACTACGAACACGTAGGGGTTATTGGGACGCAGCGAGCTTCTGTTTGGGAGATTCATCCGATCACAAAGATTGAGGTGAAGAAGAACGGCCAGTGGGTTGATCTCGACCAATAGGAATTTGGGCAAGAAGCTGATCGCTCAGTTTCCTGCCCCCCGAACCGGGTTGGTGAGTTTCCCTTGGGCGAGTCCTGCTTTCACGGAGATTGAAGATGTCATCTCAAATACCTGTACCGATTCCGAATCCACCTGATCTGCACGATCCCTCACACCTTGAGGCACATCTTGCAGAATACGCGATGTTGACGACCAAGGTGACTTACAGTGTTGCCTTTTGCACGGCTGTATGGGGGCTACTCGCGGGGTATCTCGCCTTGATGGTTAACATGGCCCCCAGACAGAAGGAAAGCAGCTTGCTTCAATGGGCGAGTGTCTTTGCAATAGAGATCATGCTTGCATGGATCGCCACGTTCATTGTCGATGCGTATGTTACTGTCTTGTACCTTGAGACGGAACTATCGCCTCAGTTGGCCCACTATCTCGGCCAAAGCAGGCCATTCTGGAGGTGGGAGAGATTTATCGCGAAAAGGCGCGAAAAACATCTTCCTTTTTTCTGGGAGTGGCCTATGACTATTTGCAGCGGTGTCGCAATCACAGTCAATCTCATCTGGCGATTTAGGTTTGGATGGACATGGTGGGACATTTTACTGATTCCAGCACTCGCGTTGCTGTACTTTAACTTTTCGCTTGCGACACAAATTCAGACAACACGCGAGGAGTGGACGGAGTTTAATACAACCTGGGAAAAACGCTTCGGTCCCTCCGTGCCCGGTCGAGCGGAGTAGGTCTTCACGTATTTCTAATTTGAGAAGATGAGAAATTGCTTGCCTTTATTCGCAGCATTGATAAACTGCCCGTGCATTTACCGCCTTCGGCCCCTTATCTAGTCCAAAGGAGCGCCAATGCGCACGATACGTAGCCTCGCTTTCTCGCTGTTTGTTCCTGTTCTGTTCCTCAACCTAATGTGGCCGCAGGCCCAATCGAAGCCTACTGCCTCACCAACTCCACAAGCAACAGCGCCCACCACGGCTTCTGGCTCCTGCGCTGCGGACTATTACCGGAACAGTGACGGCGTATGTGTACATCGTCCAGTTAAAACACAAGGTTCCGTTGTTCCGCAAGGTGCAACGGCACAGTGTCGGGACGGGAGCTATTCGTTCAGCCAGCACCGACGCGGGACGTGTTCACATCATGGAGGAGTGGCGAAGTGGCTCTGAAACTTCAGAAGCAAACAAGTCTAATCGACCAAGTATTCCAGTTCTTTGCAAGCATTTCAAACATGATAGGGGGAAAGCCCAACATGAGCGACAACTTAGTCATCCCACCGGAGATAACCGAAATACTGCTGCGAATCGACGAGGTTTCAAAGGCCAGTGGCAAAAGTGATGTATCTAAGGAGGTTCGTGTTCACGTCCAATCAATGATGCAGATGGCGGGTACTAGCCTAGCGGCGATATCGCTGCCGCCATGCCAACTCGCCTCGCCGCACACGAGTATTCAGGTCGGTTACGATTCCGCTGGCAATTTTCGTCTAGAGTGTCTGCACAGCCCAACTCATTGCTGGAACCTTTCGGGATTCAAATGCACATGTTAATGGCAATAGAACATGAAATATTGGCGTGTGCAGTCTGCATAGTCGTTGTTCTCATAGTGTCATGGGCACTGATGCGGACACTGTGGTTACCCCGAATTGGGTGCTGGCTTTTCTATCTGTTCACCCTTGTCGGTATTTTCATTGTGCTGATGACGGGCCTCGCCTTTGTTGCGGCTTCCACACTCATCAAACACTACTTCGAGAATCCAGCTCACAAGAATTCCGAATTAGCATGGCTTGGCGGTACGTCGGCAGGGTTGATGTTCGTCGGGAAGTCCCTCCTGAGCGCCCGTAAGAAAAAGCCATTTCAATTTGTCATGAAACGGTTCATGAAGCTCAGCTTTACATCGAGGGTCGGGGATACGCTACCTCGATGCGCGGTTGATGATCCGCAAAGGCTGGCGTTTCGAGCCGTTTACGATGACAACTATCCAGATAAGGACTATGGACCAGTTCAGGGATGGGGCGTGCGCGCCTGTTGCAAGCGCCTTTCTAGAATTGAACAAGCCGCGCCCGTGATTGCGAATCCTACTCCCAATCCCATGAGTTCTCGTCTTGTTTTTCTCGTAGGCGTATTCCTGGCCTTGTTTGGGGTCCGTTTTTTGAGCAATGCGCTGCGCGGGGGAGTTGCCCATGAAATGGTAACTCTCTTTCCTGGCGCTGCTACGCTTGGTTTCTATGCGGTAACGGCTACAACGTACATCGCGATGATTGTTTGGCATGCTGCGCGACACCGTTCCATCAAAAGTCTGTTCAGCCGTCACTCGCTACTCTTCCTCACTGTGGCGGGGTTTTGCCTGGACTATGTATTAAACGATTATCGTGAGATCAACGGACAGAAAGATGGCTCTTACGGCCTAGTCGTGTTTATTGATCTTGTGATTTGGGCATCTTTGTCGTTTGTAACGATCCGATACTTCCCCAAGAAAGGGAACGATTATTCAGAATCAAGTATTGTCTGGTTGCTCCCAGTTTTTCCAATTCTTCGTGAGATCGCCCACGGACAAGACCTAATTCATTTTGGTGCGGCTACTGTTGATTTGCTAGTGGGCATGATGTTCATGATCGCATGGGTTCTGTTGCCTTACGGTTTCCAATTGCAGTCTAAATACAATCGAACAGCGACGGCGACGAAGTACCTGATCTTAGCTGCCATTGTGTACGCGATATTGTCAATAGTGGAAAACGTTCTGTCGCATTTCTTGGGCTTGGATACGCAGATTATCCGGCTGCGGAAATTCTTTGGCGGATTCTGGTTCAACTCGCTTATCTTTGCATTAGCAGCAATAGTGGCGTTTGCATTATTTTATGGAAACCCAAAAAACCTGCGGCCAGAATTTGCAGGGCCATGTTCTTGATAGATTGGTTCAGCGCTTCGTTGAATCTCACAGTTCTTTCCAGCGGTAGTGTCATCCTTGTCACCGGGAGGCCAGAAGCCACCAATCAGGTCAACAGGAGAATTGAGCTGAAATTCCTTCCATAATCTAGCCTATTTCGAGCGTCTTTCAACTGCTAAAGCGCGGAAAATCAAACCCTTCTTTAGACTCCATCGGAAACTCGGTTTGTGGGTCTGGCACCATATCACTTGCCCCTTTGCGAATCCATACCTGATGACTCTTATTAGAATATGGTTTTCGGCTTCCGCCTTCTACTCTTATCACAAGCCCTGTACACCGTCCCGGCGGTTCGGCCTTCGCCTCGCTTGTTTCCAATGCTTCCGAACCGTTAACAGGCTTCGCCTTCGAGAGAGAGGCTCGCCCCGGAATTAAGTCCAGCTGAATCGGCTTGATTGCTGGTAGAGCTGACGATGCTGATACGACGTTTTTGTGTTGCGGCCCGCAGATTCGCCTCGCCTTCCTGCCGACACTTGAAGGCTTTGTCGTCCCGCTTCTCCGTCGCGGGTTGCCCAGCGCCGGAGGGGATCTGGCTATCGGGTGAACGAGTCATTACCCGAGTTGATTCCTTTCATTCAACAAGTTCATTCAGTCCTCACGGACGCACCTCTCGTACTCTCCGGGCGAAGCCCTCGCCAATACCGGTACAAGGCTTTATGATTGACCGTATGGAGATATTCGCCGGACGCCTGGGAAGTGGCGATACTCCAATTGTCTCGGGAGACACAAACGAAGAAGCGTCAAGAAGTGCCAGCTTGCACCGTGAATTCCTAACATCTTGCAACTGAGGTGGTTAGATCTGATTTTGGATTCAACAAAATGCCGTTTGCTGGAATTCCGAAAGGCGTGTAATGCTGGGCGATTCCGTCCCTGGCCACCATCTTCAAAACAATGCTGAGGGGGCGTCGGCCCGGGAACAAAATTGTTGATCCGTTACCGTCCACATTACCGTCCATTCGTTGTCCAAAGGGTTCCAAACAGCGCTTTTGGGTGCCACCCGTGCCTGTTTAAGTATTTGAAATCCCGTGAAACAGGATTCGACCCCCACTACCCACCCCAATTTCTCCAGCCAAGTCCTCAACAAGGCTCATAGTCTTGGTTCCCAGAGTTCCGGCTGCGTGCATAGCTTTTTCACTGCCCCGGAAGCCCGAGCTGTTCCAGGTGCAACAGCATATCTTCAGGGCCAGAATATATTCGAAATGCTCCGGCGCGATGCAGTTCCTCTTCTCCATATCCGCCAGATAACATGCCAACACCCAGCGCACCTTTACGGCCTGCGGCTAACATGTCCCAGACGCTATCGCCCACCACAATGCAATTGCTGAGCTGAACCTTGAGGCTTTGCGCTGCCGCCATAAAAATATCAGGCGAGGGCTTTGCTTTTTCCGCGTCATCCCCGGTCAGAACCGGCATGCCGTTTGGAACTTTAATCTTCTTCAGCAGCAAGGATGTTTGTTTGCGATTACCCGTGGTCGCAATCGCGATGCGCACTTTACAGCGGTGAAGATGTTTCAGTAATTCATTGGCGCCAGGCAAAAGCTGTATTTCTGAAATGGCGTCAACAATCCTTGCATCGTGTTCTTTTTCCAACTTCTCGATGTTGATCTCTTTTTTGCTCGGCGCGAACTCGCGTAATAGTTCCCTAACGAATGATTTTCCGCTCATGCCAACGCGGCGGTGAATCATCCATTTCGGGACCAGAATGCCTGCTTCATTCAACGTGTTCCACCACGCCAGAACGTGTTCGTAAACACTGTCGATAAGCGTCCCATCCAGATCAAAAAGGACGGCTGGCATGTCGCTCTTGGTCTTCGCCATGTTGCTCCAATTCTTGAGAAGTTTAGATGCCGGCGAGAAGCGCAAGCTCTCAATAGCGAATTCTTGCCGGATCGCCAAAAAAGGGACCATCATTCATGGTCCCTTTTGACGGTCGAAATGAGGTTGAAATTACGCGGCCTTATCGGCCTCCAGATTCACCCGTTCTGAAATGGACGTTAGCAGATGGTCGGCGTGGCCTTCTTCCTGGATTGTCTGGTCCAGCAAAGCTGCCTGTCTTTCGCGGCCAAGAATCTGCGCCCAGCGCCGGACTGCTCCGTAGGTCGCGATTTCATAGTGCTCCACGCGCTGCGCGGCAGCAATGAGGGCAACGTCGCGGACGGTCGAATCTGTGGCGTCCTTAACCATGTCCTGGGCTTCAGTTACCAGAGCAGCCAGTGCTTTGCATTTAATCGCGTCAACCTCGCGATTTTCCTGCCTTAGAATGTCTTCCAATCTGGTCACATGGACACGCGTTTCCTGCAAATGAGATTGAAAAGCCTGCTTTAATTGAACATCCGTTGCTTTCTCAATCATGGTGGGCAATGCTTCAATGATCTGCTGCTCAGTGGAAAGCAACATGCGCAGCTGGTTGTGATAAAGATCTCTCAGGGAATCAACGTTGGCAGAGAATAGTTTCATGGTTCACTCCTTTTGTGTAATTTTCAGTCGCTCACGGCTGCGTCAGGCAGCGCGTTCCACTTGTTCAGCGGGATCCAGTTTTACTTTTATCCAGCCGCGTTCATGCCGGTCAAAAGCGTGGTAGGCATCAATCGCTGAGCTGATGGGTGCAATCTGCGTAAGAAATTGTTCAGGATGAATCACTCCGCTTCTTACCAGTTCAATCATTTCCGGCATGTAGCGGCGATGGTTGCAGTTTCCGGCCTTCAGCGTCAGGTTCTTTTCCATGATTTGTTCAATCGGGAAATCCTGAAGAGGGGCAAAATAAACACCGATCACGGAGACGGTGCCGGCTTTTGCCACGCATTCAATCGCCCACTTCAAAGCCTGGCTGGGAGCGCCACCCGGTTGGAAGTCTTTGCCTTTGGGAGTTCCCTCTTCGGCAATCTTCTCCAGTTCCTGCTTAAATTCTTTCTGCGCTTTTTTGTCGGCAGCTGCCGGTCCTTTGGTAGCTGTTGCCGCGTCTGTTCCAACAGCATCAATCACCCGGTCCGGGCCTGAACCATTCGTCGCGTCTTTCAGCGCCTGAATTGGATCTTCTTTCTCAAAGTTAATGACCTCAGCGCCATGTGCCCGCGCCATTTCCAGCCGCGATTCGACACTATCGATGGCAAAAACCCGACCGGCCCCCAAATGCTGTGCGCAGGCAATGGCGAACAGTCCAACCGGACCACAGCCGAAAATCGCGACGATGTTGGAAGGTTTTATTTCCGCCATTACCGCGGCCATATAGGACGTGGGAAGAATGTCGGACATCAGAATGGCCTGGTCGTCTGAGATTTCTGCAGGAAGTTGTACCAGCACGGATCCAGCAAAAGGAATGCGCGCATATTCAGCCTGCAATCCATCCAGTCCGCCGGCTTTTTCCGGTCCGCCAAAGAAGACTGTTCCGGCATCCGGCCCGTTGGGATTAGCAACGTTGCATTGCGACTGATAGCCTGCCCGGCAATAGACGCAGCTTCCGCATCCGACGGTGGAAGGCACAACCACCCGGTCACCTCTGCGCAGGTTGCGTACTGACTTGCCCACCTCTTCCACAATCCCCACTGCTTCATGCCCCAGGATTCGGCCCTGTTTCATAC
>DASXJO010000650.1:0-3501 GCA_036497385.1 Candidatus Angelobacter sp.
TGATTTACCCGCGCCGTTCACGCCGACCAATGCAATCCGGTCGCCACGCTCAATCACGAAATTCACGCCGCCAAAAACGTCTTTAGCGCCATAGCTCTTGCCCAGATCTTTGGCTTCGGCAACCATGCGTCCGCTGGGACGAGGCTGCGGAAAAGAAAAATGAATGGCTTTTTCTTCCGGAGGGACTTCAATTTTTTCCATTCGCTCCAGCTCTTTAATCCGGCTCTGCACCTGCTTGGCCTTGGTGGCCTGATAACGGAAACGATTAATGAATGCTTCTAGCTGGTCGATTTTTTCTTTCTGGTTGGCGTAGGCGGCTTCCAACTGCGCGCGGCGCTCGGCTTTCTGCGCCAGATATTTCTCATAATTGCCGGAATAGAAGAAGACCTGCTTGTTCCATATTTCGGCGGTCTTCTTCACCGTTACGTCCAAAAAATAACGGTCGTGCGAGATCAAAACATAGGCGTGCGGATAATTGACCAGGTATTGCTCAAGCCAATT
Organism: Candidatus Angelobacter sp.; assembly: GCA_036497385.1. GTDB lineage: Bacteria > Acidobacteriota > Terriglobia > Terriglobales > Acidobacteriaceae > Angelobacter. The sequence goes on from DASXJO010000650.1 coordinate 502, forward strand.
GCGGGTCTCAAGATCAAGATGGTTCGTTGGCTCATCCAGCAGGAGCAGGTTGGGTTTTTGCAGCAGCAGCTTAGCCAGTGCAATGCGCATTTGCCAGCCGCCGGAAAACTCTTCCGTCCGGCGCTGCCAGTCTTCTTTCCTGAAGCCCAGACCATTCAACACCGTCCCGACTTCAGCCTCAATGGTGTAACCATCGCGCGCCTGCATCTCAGCCTGTATGCGATTGAAGCGTTCGGCAATCTGCTGATACTCCGCGCTAGCATGATTAACTTCAGCCATCCGACGCGCCAGGTCTTCCTGCTCGCGCTGCATCTGGTGCACATGCTCAAAAACCGAGAGACACTCGGCAAACACCGTCCGACCGGAAAGCGATAGACCGTCCTGTGGCAGGTATCCGCTCTGGATGCCGCGCTGCTGCGTGATCGTGCCGTAATCCAGCGACTCTGTTCCGGCAAGGATTTTCAGCAGGGTGGTTTTGCCCGTCCCGTTCGCGCCTACCAGTCCCACCCGATCATGCGGCGTTATCAGCCAGTCAAGTTCCTGAAAAAGCACTTTGGGGCCAAAGCGCTTGCCGGCATTTGAGAGTTGAATCATTACTTCTATCTAACCACACAGCGCAAGTGGCAACACAGAGGAGTGGCAGGATATTTAGTGGGAATTGCCGCCGCTACTTGAGAAATGGATGTGCCGGTATTCAACAGAAAAGTCTGGTAGTTGCCGGCGCCGCTCAGTACGTGCACTTCAAGGGAGCCCGTGCCGGTGTTGGAGTGTTTAAAGGCAAACACGTCAGGAACACCGTCGCGGTTGAAATCACCGACAGCAAAGGTGAAGTTGACCGCGGCATCGGCTTGGCCGATAGGCGTTGCGATATGCAGCAGGAACGTCTGGTAGTTGGTCGCACCGTCTAGCACATGCACTTCCAGTGTCCCCGAGCCAGTGTTGGATTTTTTAAAAACGAACAGGTCAGGAATGCCGTCACCATTGAAGTCGCCGGCAGCAAAAGTCATGTTGGCTGCGGCGTCGGCTGCTCCAATGGGGGTACCGGTCTGCAGGAGAAATTCCGGAGGCGGAGGTGCGCCAAAGCGCATGCCGCAGAATCCACCACTCGCATCCACCCAGTTCTGCTGGATCAGGAAATCCTCGCCGCCTAGTGGCCGGCAGCCAGTTGCTGGCTCCGCCACGTCCGTGAGAATACTCCCGCCAGCAGGTAGGCTGCGGCGGCGCAAAGCAAGGTGACCGTCAACCCAAAGTGAATAGCGATGATCATAGCCATGACCGATCCCAGGACGCTGGCGGCCGCGTTGAGCGCCCAGGCCCATTCCACGGTCTTTACCAGGCGCAAACCGGTGGGGAAGGGCATGCCCATCAGGAAGCCAAGTGGCGCTAAGACTATGCCGCTGAGAAGCAACTTGATAGCGAAGGGCAGCCCGATGGCGGCTGAGAGCAGCCACGGGAGCAGGGCCACGTCTATCAGAATGATAGTTACGATCATTCCGAGCAGCGGAAGGATTTGGTTGCCGCTGCTAATCCTGCGCCGCGCTGCTACGCTGCCGACACCGCTGGAGAGCAGAAGCAGAAAAACTACCACCGTCAAAGCATAGGTGGGGTGGCCGAGGAAAAGCACAAAGCGCTGGATCAGAGAGATTTCGACGAGAATAAAACCGAACCCTACGGCGATGAAGTAAAGCAGAGCAACAATCCCGGTCCTGGGCGCGCCCTGGCGACGATGCAGCAATAGAGGCAAAATCAGAAACGCCAGAACGGCCACAATGGAAATAATCAGCAGCATTCCCAGCACGACAACGCCCAAGTTGATGCGCCAGTCCATACCGCGGCCTGTCCCGGCCAGAATATTTTCGATCACGTGACGGGTCTTCAAGGTGAAGAAGAAAAACGGAGCACTGTCACTCACGGGCGAGACGTTATAAGCATAGTTGCGAGCGAATCCCGCGGGATCGTTCGATTCGATCAGATCGCGGAACGCCTTTGCCGCTGGAGGAAGAGGCTGCAAGCCGGCATATTCAGCGGTGGGATTCAGCCAGAATAGATTCGGATTCTCGCGCACGTGAGCAGCGACGGCGGCATACTCAGCGGCGGTGAATGGAGTTTTTCTGGCCAGCACCAGCACCGGCCTGCCATCTTCATTCAGGCCTCCGTCTGCGACGATTACGAAATGCTGACGCGGATCGGCCACTCCAATCGCGTGCAACGCCTCAATTCCCTGCGAGACCACGCGTAACGCCTCACGCGGCTGCTTGAATTCCCAACGCGTGATGGCAATCATTCCGTCGGGCTTCAGGTGATCGAAGTACTCACGGAAGGCCTCGATGGTATAGAGATTATTTTCGCTGAGAGCAAAAGCGCCCGCTGCCGTGGATGCCCAGGTATCAACCAGCGTCATCTGCACCACATCATATTTCTCGTGCGAGTTGCGGATGTAGGAGCGGCCATCTTGCACGTGAATGTGGACCTGCGGCTGGTCGTAAAGATGGAAAGAGTACCCGGCGTAATGGTCGCGCATTACATTGTTGGCGATGGTCGGATTGATCTCAATTCCTGTCACGCTAGGGCTGCCATTGGCGACCGCGCGCATTACGTCCACACCGCCGCCGGGGCCGATGATGGCGAAGTCGCCATGGGGGCGCAGCACATTGGCCACCGAGGGCGCGGCCGACATCAGGCTCTTCTTCCAGTTGAATCCTGATGTGTCAGGAAGGCCGGTATACATGGGCGTGGGAGAGCCATTCTGCGCCCATCGAGCCGGATCCACGTTCATGATTGCCGTGGTTGCGTCGGCATCGATCACAACGTAGCGCCCACCTAAGTGAGTGTCCACTTCAATACGGGAGATGGCATTCCAGCGGGAGTATTCAATCCACCTGGGATCGCGAAAGACGCCCTTGGCATAAATCACATCAATGATCTTGCCGGAATAGTTGGCGGCCATGAGCAGAACAAAGATGGCGGCCAGTGCGTAAGCCGCGCGACGAAGCTTGATCT
>DASXJO010000651.1:0-13655 GCA_036497385.1 Candidatus Angelobacter sp.
TCAAATCCTTTTGCGTCGTTCAACCACTTCACAATCGACCAAGACTCTGATCGTCTTTTCTCTATTGCGCTGGCGAGCAAGGTTTGAAAAAAAGATGTTCTTAAGGGAATTCCCTGAACCTATATGGCAGCGGATACATCCTCGGGGTCCTTCGACTTGCGGTCATCCCGGCGTGGCGGGACGCGCGCGGCGCTCAGGAAGGCAGGGATGAACGATATCCCCCTGTGATCCTCATCACAGTCCAGCGCTGTTGCTTGCCGTTAAAGTGCACTTTCGCGAACGCGCGTACTTATGAATAATGTGCTGGCAGCAACAGAGGGTGTACCATACGAAGGTTTTACCAGGAGAGGAAAACGGACATATGAGAATTGCGGTCCCACGGGAGCAGCAGCAGGGTGAAGCCCGGGTGGCGTTGACGCCTGAGTCAGTGAAAAAGCTGGTGGCTGCGGGCGCGGAGATTGGGGTTGAGACTGGCGCGGGCGTGCGCGCCGGGTTTCCAGACGCGGACTATCAGACAGCCGGCGCCAGCCTGATGTCCCGCGCAGAACTGCTGCCGGAAGCCGATATTGTGGCTTGCGTGAATCGACCTGAGCCAGGCGACTTTGCCACGTTGAAGCAAGGCACTGTACTTATTGGTTTTCTGAAGCCGCTGGACGAGCCCGCCGCGCTGGAGCCTATCATCTCTCGCAAGCTCACGGCATTTGCGATGGAGTTGGTGCCGCGCTCCACGCGCGCTCAATCCATGGACGCGCTCTCTTCCATGGCCACCGTTGCGGGCTATAAAGCTGTGTTGATCGCCGCTGCGCGCCTGCCGCGAATGTTTCCCATGCTGATGACGGCCGCCGGAACCGTCCCGCCGGCAAAGGTCCTTGTGCTGGGCGCAGGTGTCGCTGGATTGCAAGCCATTGCCACCGCGCGACGGCTTGGCGCGGTAGTGGAAGCCTATGACGTGCGCGCTGCAGCCGGGCAGGACGTGAAATCACTGGGCGCAAAATTTCTTGAGGTGGATCTGGGCGGAATTGAAACCCAGGACGCCGGCGGATACGCCAAGGAACTTTCTCCTGAAGCTTTGCAGCGTGGCCGTGACATGGTGGCCAAACACGCCGCAATCTCTGATGTGATCATTACCACGGCGCAGGTGCCCGGACGCAAAGCGCCGCTCATGCTTACCGAAGAAGCGGTGAACAACATGCGCCCTGGAGCAGTCATCGTTGACTTGGCCGCTTCCACCGGCGGCAACGTTGCATACACCAAGGCCGGCGAAGACGTGGACCACAACGGCGTAACGATCCTTGGCCCGCTGAATTTGCCGGCCACGGTTCCGGGGCATGCCAGCCAGCTTTACTCGCGCAACCTGACGACGTTCATAGCCCTGATCAATGACAAAGGCACCCTGAAGATCGACATGAATGATGACATCTTGAAACCGGCTTGCGTGGCTTATGAAGGCGGCAGTGTTCACCCCAAAGTGGCCGCGGCACTGGGACATCCGGTAGCGTAGCGCAGCTTTTAGCAGTGGTAACAGCTTCTTGTAATCGGCTTGTAGTGCGGCGTTTTGTAAGGTGGCTTTTTGTAGTGGAAATCAAGGAGACCTGAATGGAGCACTTATTGTTTCATCCTGTAGGAATGATCGTCGCGCTGGCGATGATGGAAGGCACCAGGGAACTGTCTTTCAACCCGGCCGTGCTGATTGCGTCACTGTACGTTTTTGCCCTGGCCGCGTTTCTCGGGTATCAGGTGATTTCACGGGTGCCTCCGCTGTTGCACACGCCGCTTATGTCGGCAACCAATGCGATTTCAGGCATTTCGCTGATTGGTTCGCTGGTGATTGCCGGATCGCACTATGACCAGCACCAGAGACTGGCGGAGCTCCTGGGCTGCGCCGCCGTGACCTCAGCCATGATCAACGTGACCGGCGGGTTTTTGATTACCGACCGCATGCTCAAGATGTTCCGCAAGAAAGAAGTGCTCAAGACGGATAAGCCGGAGGAGAAAAAGTGAGCCACGCTCAGTATTTTCTTGAAGCCACATACCTCATCGCCTCCTGCCTGTTCGTTCTTGGCTTAAAGGGACTCAGCCATCCTGACACGGCGCGCCGCGGCATGATTATGGCTGCGGCAGGAATGGCAGCCGCCGTCATTGGGACGCTTTTCCATCCTGACATTCACAACTACATCTACATCGCTATTGGCATGATCGTGGGCTCCGCGATTGGTATTCCCATGGCCATGGTGCCGATGACGGCCATGCCGCAACGGACAGCGCTCTCACACGCCTTCGGCGCGCTGGCTGCATCCATGGTGGGCATTGCGGAATATGTGATTCACGGCAGCAATCTTGGTCCGGTAAAAGTCGGCGCACTGGGCTTGGAAGTGATGCTGGGATCTTTGACGGTGACAGGTTCACTGATTGCGGCAGCAAAGCTGCAGGAAATGATGCGGGGAACTCCGATCATGTTTAAAGGCCAGCAGATTTTTAATCTGGCGCTTTTCATTGTGATGATCGGGTCATTTATCACGTGGATCGTTAATCCCGCGGGCGCGATGTTCTTCTACATCATGGTAGGCTGCGCTTTTGTGTTTGGCGTCATGCTGGTGATCCCGATTGGCGCAGCGGATATGCCGGTGGTGATGTCGCTCTTGAACTCTTATGCGGGCTTGTCTTCAGCAGCGACTGGTTTTGTGCTGGGCAACAACGTCCTAATTATTGCCGGCACGCTTGATGGTTTCTCCGGCTTCATTCTGTCCATTCTGATGTGCCGCGCCATGAATCGCTCCATAACCAACGTGCTGTTTGGCGGTTTTGGCGCAGCACTAACGCAAGAGACCGCTGTCACGGGATCGATGCGTGAAGTCGGGCTGGATGATGTTGCGGTCCAACTCGCGTATGCCAACCAGGTCGTGTTTGTTCCCGGATATGGCATGGCCACCGCGCAGGCGCAGCATGCTTGCCGCGAGTTGGGCAATATCCTGGAAGAGCGCGGCATCTCGGTGAAATACGCGATTCATCCCGTCGCCGGACGCATGCCGGGACACATGAACGTGCTTCTGGCTGAAGCCAATGTGCCGTACTCTTCGCTTTACGAGATGGACCAGATCAATCCTGAAATGCAATCAACGGACGTGGCTGTAGTCATCGGCGCGAATGACGTGGTCAACCCCGACGCACGCGATAATCCAAAGAGTTTAATCGCTGGGATGCCCATCATTGAAGTAGATAGAGCAAAGTCGGTCGTGGTCTTGAAACGGGGCAAAGGCAAGGGATTTTCTGGCCTGGAAAATCCACTCTTCTTCAAGCCGGTCACCGGAATGCTTTATGGAGACGCCAAAGCGTCGCTGACGAACCTTGTCCAGGCGGTGCAGAAGGTATAGCTTCCGGAACTAGAAACTCATGCTAACTGTATTCAATCGAGCGTCACCCATGGGTGGCGCTCATTGCATTTCATGCTCCGTAATCCCGAGCTCAATAATTCATGTTGAAGTTCAGCAAGTTCCAGTGATACGAGAACCACGCAAACCCCAGACATGCCAGCAGAAGCAAAAGATTCCACACTTTGCCCCAGAACCATGCATGTGGATCTCTCCATGAGCGAAGCGTAGCCAGCAACACAACAACAGTTCCCAGCGCTCCCAGCACGCCCAGAAACTGTATTGCTTGAAATTTGAAATCAGTCTTGGAACTCAGCACGCTGATTCCTCCACTTGTGAGGACCATCACAAAAATTAAAAGAAATATAACATCCACGGCGCACACCACGCGCACCCATGGACGCAGGCGCAAGTAGCTGGGATCGAGCTCAAGTCGTTGGTGATAGTGTCCTCGAATGACGGCGGCCAGCGGCCAGCACAGCAGCGTCAATCCCAGAATGATCAGCACGCCCACGATCAATGCCTGGTTGAAATCCGCGCTTTGCACCAGGGACACGCGTTGCTCCGCGGCAGCAGGGAAGTTCGGCGCCAGCAGCATCTTCCCCTGGTAGTCATGCACAAAAGCAAGCAGGTCCTGGCCATTGACCGACCGATAAACCAACGGCGCAATTTCCTGCCATTGCTTGAGCTGGCCATTGAAATCCTTGAAAGGCTCCACTTTGATCGTGCCATTTTCGTCCGGCGTAACGCGGACATTTTCCTCCACCGCGCCCACCTTCAGAAAACTGCTTTCAGATCGGCGCGTCGTGAGGTATCGACTCGCAACAGCCTTTGCATCCGCATCAGCGCTGGCCAGCTTCTCAACTTTTGGCGGCGTGTAAGGGAAGTAACGATCCAGAAAGTGATACCACAACGCGCTGCGTGGACTGATGTCGCCTTTGCCGGCGCTGTTATAAGAAACAAAAAAACCGATGCCGCTTTCCAGCATCAAGTGCAGGTCGCTGTGGAAGTAAATCGTATCGCCGCCGTGGCCGATGATGCGTTTGCCATTGCGCGATTCTTCATAGAAGCCCAGGCACATGCCATTCAATGCCGGACTGAGCCCGAACTGGCGCGAGTGCATCTGGGTTGCCGTCTCCGGACGCAGAATCTGCGCGCTCTCAAGTTTGCCGTTCTGAAGATGGGCAATCATGAAGCGCGAGATGTCGGCCGCGGTGGCTGCCAGCGCACCGGCCGGAGCTTCTTCAATAATTTCAAATGGCTTTGGCTTGCCTGAGCCCAGCCGGTAGCCGTTCGACATCAGCGGCTTCAATTCGGCAGGAAGCGGTTGCGCAAAAGTGGCGTGGGCCATCCCCAACGGCTTGAAAATATTCTCCGCAACATAATCATTGAACGGACGGCCCGAGACGCGCTCCACAATGTATCCAGCCAGTGAAGCTCCATAGTTCGAATATGCTGGCGTGGTCCCCGGAGGGAAGATGCGTTCCGGGACATGCGTAACCAAGTGCTGCTTCAGCGTGGCAGTAGGAGCGGCTTCTTCAGTGATCAGGTCTTTGATTTGTTCCTCAAAGCCTGGAGTATGCGTCATAAGGTTGCGCAGCGTTATTGGCTTGCCAAAATTTGCCGGGATCTTGAAATCCAGATACTCATTGATATCGCGGTCCAGGTCGAGCTTGCCATGTTCCACAAGTTGCATCACCGCGGTCCAGGTAAATAGCTTGGAAATCGACCCTGGACGGAACAGCGTGGCATCAACCGTGACTGGAGTTTTCTTTTCTACGTCGCTGTAGCCGTACCCTTTGGCGAATAAGATTGCTCCATCTTTCACCACCAGCACCACCGCTCCGGCAATATCTTCACGTTCAAGCTGCATGGGAACAAATCCATCCAGGAAGGCATGAACGTCTGCCGCGGTGAGTTCATGCGGAGGCTCCGTTACTCTCGATTCACCGGCGGTCGGCGCTTGCGGTGTGGGAGGAACCGGCGTGACTTTGGGCAACTGCGCGCTCGCCAGAGAACCGAGCATTGCAAACTGAAACGCGAGCGCGAGAAGACTGCGTAATTTCATAATTGGCAATGCTCCGTTTTATATCTTTGAGGATGGAAATGAACGGGAAAGAATATCACGCGACTTCGCAAGACCGGCGATGGCTAGCGCGCCGCCTGTGCCCGAGGAATCAGCCCTCTCATCGCCCAGATTCCCAGCAATGGTCCAAAGGCCATGCTGGCCAGCGCCCAATTCCATCCGTAACGTGCCGCAATACCAGCCATCAAGCGGATAACGAACGCGGTCAGCAAGAATCCCAGCGCTACCTGGCAGGTGAGCGCCGTGCCGACGTAGTTTTTATCGGAGACCTCGCTGATAATGGTGGAGAACTGCGCCGAATCGGCAATCACCGCAATTCCCCAAATCAGCGAAAGTGGAATCAGAATGATGGGACGGTGCAGAACCAGTGCCGCCATCACACAGCAGAGTGAACTGATGGCCATGGCAATGATGGTTACGCGTGCGCGCTGGGCCACGCGAACAGGAGTTGCTTGGTCTTGCAATTTATCGCTCGCTGCTCCGGCCCAGATGCAGCCCACCGCCCCAATGGCTATTGCCAATGCTGCCATGCTCTCCAATATCGAGCGTGACCACGCCGCTGAAACTGAGAAGATCACGGCGATCCATCCCCACATGGAATAAAGTTCCCACATATGTCCCAGATAGCCCAGATTGGCCAGCCTTAGCTGCCGGTTGCGAACGATCTCAAGAATCTGTGCAGGATCAAAGCGCGACTGCGGCATGGCGAAAGGTCCCTGACGAACAGCAAATGCAACAATCAAAGCACCCAGTAAAGCCTGTGCGCTTCCCAGAAATATTACGCCTTGCCACGGCACCCGCCCCACGGCGTTCACGGCGTGCGGGAGCGCCGAACCAACCGTGAGCGCGCCAATCATGATTCCCAGGGCCAGTCCGCGTCCGCGCTGAAACCATCCTGCGATAATTTTCATGCCCACGGGGTAAACACCTGCCAGAAAAAATCCTGTAGCGCCCCGCAGCAGAATGGCCGGGAGCGGCAGCGCAGCCAAAAACGCAAATGCAGCATTGGCAGCCGCTGCTGCCACCGCGGAAACAACCAGAACTTTGATGGGACTGAAAACGTCCGGAATATTAAACAGCGCAAACGTGATTGCGCCCACGGAAAATCCAATTTGCACAGCGATCGTCAGCCACGATCCCAAGGCCAGCCCTGAGTGCCACAGCGTTGTGATCTGCGGAATAACGGCGGTTCCGGTGAACCACAGTGACATGGCCAGCAAAATGGAGACTGAAAGCAAAAAAAGCGCCCGCCGGGATGAGAGTCCCTGGCGGGCTTCTGTCTGAACCGTTACGGGCATTTAGCTCTTGAGTTTCCGGCGTTCACAGGAGGTCACAATCGCTGCCGGATCAACAGCGTCGCTGTCCACCTGCATTTCTGCGATCTTGCCTTCTTTATCGATCAGGAAATTCACGCGGCGGCCAATTTTATGCTTTTCGTCGTAGAGGCCGTACTTGCGGGTGACGTCGCCGCCCCAATCACTCAGTAGCGGGAAAGTGACGTTGATTTTTTCCGCCCAAGCGGCGTTGCTGAAGGGGCTGTCCATGCTAACACCCAGCACCTGGGTGTCTGCAGCTTCCAGTTTTTGCAAGTTCGCCTGGAAGTTCTGCATTTGCTTGGTTCAACCACCTGTGAAGGCAAAGATATAAAACGCCAGTGCGACGTTTTTCTTTCCCTTAAAGTCATGGAGTGAAACCTTGTTCTTGTAGGTCTGGTCGGGCAAAGTAAAGTCGGGAGCCATATCTCCAACTTTCAATGCCGCCGCCGGAGGCGCTTCTTTTTTCTCTTCTTTCTTGTCGCCTTGCGCAAACAAACTGGTTCCGGCCGTCGGCCCCAGCAGCGCTAGCGTTCCCAACATCTGTACAGCGGTTCTTCTACGCATTAGTTCTTCCTCCGCATAAATGCTGCACCGTAAGCCTAAATTCACGCGGTCACTCAGTCAATAGGGGGATCGCGTGCCGCATCGGGGAGCAACTTTGCCCGGACTGGGTGTTAGTATTTGGCGGAGATATATTCCAATGAAATTATTAGCTTCGCTGATCGTAATGGCGCTGGCTGCCGCCGCGTCTGCTCAGACCTCAAGCACTCCCGCAGCAATCCAGCTCAATACCATTTATGCTGGCGCGGATGGCAAGTTTGAAGCCGCTCCTGACACTGCCGTTATCCGCATGGACATTGCCTCCCAGCAGGACACATCCCGCGCAGCTTATGACCACGCTGCATTGGCCGTGGACCATGTGCGCCAGGTCTTGACCAGCAACGGCATTGACCTGAAGGCCGCGCAGTTCGGGAGCTACCAGATGCAGCCGATGTATGACTGGAAAAATCCTAAACATAAAGTTATCGGCTACCGCGTAACTTCTGATGTCACACTCAAGCTCCGCGACTTCAAGAAGGTCGGCGCCATCACGGAGCAGCTCGCGGACATTGAAGACACGCAGAACCAGTCAGTGAATTACACGCTGGAAGATATTGAGCAGGCCAAAGCCAAAGCATCAGAAGATGCGCTCAAGAAAGCCCGCAACCAGGCAGCAGCCGTCGCTACTGCCGGTGGACGTACTCTGGGCGATCTTCTCTATGCCTCCGTTGACGTAAACCAGCCGAACGTCGTGCCCATGGTATTCGCGCAGAATATGGCGCGCTCAGCCGCACCTGCGGCCACGCCTCCGCCCATGGCCGACTTCACTCCGCAAACCGTGGCTATCAACGCGCACGTGAACGCCTTATTTGCGCTCAAGTAAACTGCTCCGGCAATCCTGAGCTTTGATCGGCTGCGTGGTTATTCCTGCCCCATAATCAACGGCAGCCCGTTTTTACCACTACCAATCACAATGATCTTTGCATTGGGGCTTTTGGCCAGCGTTTCCGTGGCCTCAATTCCTTTCCACTGCAGCAGTTGCGGGCTGATGCCCTGGGCCACAATTTGCTGGAAGTCGTGGACGCCCTGCGCTTCAATCCGCTTTCGGTCCGCTTCCTGCCGTTCTTTTTGCAGCCGGAAATTCATCGCCAGCGATTCCTGTTCTGCCTGCTGCTTGGTTTCAATTGAAGCACGCAGTGTGTGCGGAAGCTGAATATCGCGCAAAAGAACGCTTTCAACCACAACGCCCCTGGGCTCCAGCGTGGCCTTCAACCCTGACTTGATCTCGTCCTCCACTTCTTTACGGGAGCTTGAATACAGCGTGTTGGCGGAATGTCCGGCAGTGGTGTCGCGAATAATGGAACGCAGGTTGGGGTCGATGATGGTGCGCGCATAATCCGGCCCAAGTTTGCTGTAAACATCGGCGGCATGGCTCTGGTCCAGGTGATAGATAAGAGACGTGTCAATCTCCAGGTTCAAGCCTTCCATGGAAGGTGTGGAGGTGTGCTCTTCCTGCGCCTGCGTGCGGACGGAGAAAACGTGGTTGATTTTGAACGGAGAAACAAAATGGGTCCCTGCGGGCAGCGTTTCACCCGTGACGCGTCCGAAATAAACCAGCACGCCGACGTTCCCAGGCGGAACATAGGCCACAGACGCCCATAAAAGGATGACAAGGAAAACCAGCCCCAGCCCAACCAGGATCGGAGTGCCGGAAATTGACTTGGGATTTGAGTTGATGATTCTGGGATCGAAGTGTGACATTAGGTAAAACTCCTTCTTTTTCTAGTGGATAGTTGATATTCCCTGGCGGAGAACGGCGATTTCCTGCCGGGGCATGGCTTGCGTTTTTCTTTGTTTTTTGGCTGGTAGCGATTCCTAGAATAAAGGCAGCAAGGGATTGCAGCTAAGTAATAATTGAAGGAAAAAACTCCCTCTCAGCAAGATTCACAGAGCAATTTTTTCAGGGGCAGGGAATTACTACCTGCTTTTTCCCTCAGCAGCTCTGCTAAGTCTTTTATTTCCAGCAGCAATAGAATGGCACAGAGGATGCAATAACCCATGCCAGACGAAGTGGCGCGCATCGGGGCGCTTTCGAATGGATCTAACGGCCAGAGATCCCTCGAAAGTGCCTCGTTGCATTTTGAGCGGCACTGCGGGCGTGAGCAGAGCGGGAGCCCGCACGCGAAATCCTGAGCTGAAGGCGAAGGATCTGCTCTCGAGGCGATTTGGCGGCGTAAGTGAGGCAAAGCCGACCGGGAGCCTGCAGGCGAAATCCTGACCCTGAGCTTTGCCGAAGGGGAAGGATCTGCTTTATGCGTAAGCGGAGCGGGAGCCCGCACGCGAAATCCTGAGCCGAACGCGAAGGATCTGCTCTCGAAAATCGGTTTGGCGGCGTGAGCGAGGCTCTGCCGAAGGCAAGCCGAACGGGAGTCAACAGCCGAAATCCTGAGTGACCCTGAGGCTTGCTGAAGGGGAGTCGAAGGATCTCTGTTTTGGGCAAAAGCCTAGTCCGCGTCCGCAGCGGGAATCCTCATCGTAGAAAAAATGTCAGCGCTTATGCTCCCGCAGCCGCTGGTTTAAACATAGCGGCAATGGCTTCGTAACGGGCCAGATGCTGTTTCACGGCAGGCGGCAGAAAGCTCTCGGCAAACGGCACACGCAAAAGAGGTTCTATGGGAACCACCGATGCTTTGCTCCAACCGATTTCGCCGGCGTGATCCACTGGCCAGTTCTCCAGATGTTGGTGATTTGGCTTGTCCCGCAACGCGGAGCTCTCTGTTACCACTCCGTCATTAATAACTCCGGGGCTCAACTTTCCTATTTCTGCAGCCATTTGAAACAGCAGCAATTCGCTAGAGGCCTTTGAGGCATCCCCCGCAACTTCGATATATCGAACGCCATCTTGATCTGACGTGTTTTCGTCCCGGACTTTGCTGACATCGATAGTAAGGTCGAGCAGCGCCTCACGACTGCTTTGCAGTTGATCAAGCAGAAAAGGCTTGATTGCCTGGAAAAGGGAACCGGCCTTTTTCATAATGGCATCCGCTACCGGCGAGCCCTGGTGGGGTGTTCCGATTGTGACAAGCGTTTTTACACGCGTAACGATGTCTTTTCTATTTGTAATCGCGTGTCGCGCGTCCAGTCCGCCCATGCTATGGGCGATGATGTGCAACGGCTCACCGGGCATTGCATCCATTAGGATCTCCGCCAGTTCGTTCCCACGTTGTTCGACCGTACCAATGGCGTCTACCTTGGCCTCAATGACTTTGTGGCCTTTATTGGTAAGATGTGCAGCCACGCCGTTGAAATAATGCGGGGACAGCACGGGCCCAGAAAGCAGTTTATCGAATCCTAGAATTCCGTGAGCTAGAACAATGTTGGCCATATTGGGAGCCTCTCTTTTGAGGCCGCCAGCATACACCAACGGGCTTACACCAGCTGAACTTTTTGCTGAGATCGATTCTTGCCCGCCACAGACTCGCCATCCTTTGACCAAATCCTTGAATTCCCGCGGCGGCAGTGTCCGGGAGAAGGGATGTGGAACATAGAACTCAGGGATTTCCTTCATACAGCGGAACTTATATGCCTTCCCAGCCGTAACAATTGCCAGCCGGAAGTGCCAATCGTGATAATTTTGCCATTCCCGTTAATAACAGGGTTCCTCTTTCGTCTGACATCTTGAGAGGAGCACCGTACTTAAATTGCAGGCCACAATGCAAATAGCGCAGGCGAATATGGCAGTCATGGCCGGAGACAGTTACAGGCCGGGGCTGGAGCAGATATTTCTGGAGCACAAAGACCTCGTTTACCGGGCGGCGTACCGCGTTACCGGTAATTCGAGCGACGCAGAAGACGTTTTGCAAACCGTTTTTCTGCGGCTGGTGCGGCAGGAGAAATTTCCGGAAATTTCCAATCTTCCCGGTTATCTGCACCGGTCCGCGGTGAATGCGTCTCTGGACTTGCTGCGTGGGAAAAAAGAAACTTTTTCCCTGGATGAAGACCCGAACCAGACAGAAGTGGTGTCCACAGATCATGGGCCCCATTCGGCTGAACTTCGGGACTGGTTGCGCCATGCTCTGGCGAAACTGAATCCACGCTGGGCGGAAATGTTTGTGCTTCGATTTATAGAGGATTACAGCAATCGGGAAATAGCCGGAATTATGAATACATCGGCTGCGGTAGTTGCTGTGGTGCTGCATCGTACGCGTGCTCAACTCAAGAAAGATTTCAAAGGAATGACGAGAGGTGCCCGATGAAGCCGGACGAAAAGAATCGCGCCATCAATCCAGGCGAAAGGCTCGACCACGCGGTTAATGCTATGCGCGCCGAGCAGCCTGACAAAGAAACCATGAACGCCGCCGGAGAGCGCGTGTGGCAGCGCGTGAGCCAGGAAGCCGCTTTTCCTTCCACCGTGCAGGTAGCTTCTATCCGCGGATGTGAGGACGTACGCTCATTGCTGCCGCAGTATCGAACTGGACAGCTTGCTTCAGCCCGCGCATTGCTCGTGGAATCTCACTTGCATGAGTGCGCCACTTGCCGCCGGGAAGCCGAAACCGGCAAACGTGACCGCAACGCTATGGCGCCTTGGAAGCAGGAGCTTCCGCAGATCGCAAATCCCAGTTTCCGTTGGGTAGCTGCCGCCGCTGCAATCGTAATCTTCGCGGTCGCAACTTACTTTGCGCAGGACAAATTCTTTTCTGGCCCGCAGGGCATGCGCGCCCGTGTGGAATCCCTGAACGGTGTGCTGACCCGCGTGGGTTATAGCGGTGACCAGCCACTTAAAGTCGGCGATGAAGTAACTGAAGGCCAGAAAGTTCGTACCGGCGGTGGATCGCATGCCATGTTGCGCCTGCGCGATGGCTCCTTGGTGGAGATGAATGAGCGCGCCGAATTTGGCGTTTCCATGGGCCGCAAGGACACCACCGTTCAACTTGAGCGCGGCAACATTATCATTCAAGCGGCCAAGCGCAGCAGCGGCCATCTTTATGTAGCTGCGCGGGATTGCCGCGTGTCTGTGACGGGCACTGTTTTCTCAGTCAATGCCGGAATGAAAGGTTCGCGAGTCTCCGTGATTGAAGGCGAAGTGCGGGTTGCCGAAGCTGGAGCAGAAAAAGTCCTGCACCCCGGCGATCAGCTTACAACCAACGCCAGTCTGGCCGTGGTCCCAGTGAGGCAAGAGATTGCCTGGAGCCAGAACCTCGACAAGCATCTGGCGCTGCTGGCGGAGTTTGCTCACTTTAGCAACAAGCTGGAAACCGTACAGATGCCGGGCTTGCGCTTTAAGAGCAATGTGCTGGCAACGCTGCCCGCGAACACGGTGGTTTTTGCCGGTATTCCCAACCTGGGGGATGCAGTCCAGCAGGCCAACAAGCTTTTCCAGCAGGAATTGCAGGAATCTGCCGTGCTGCGCGAGTGGTGGCAGCAGGTACAGTCAGGGAAGAAGAACGGCCCGGAATTCGACGAGATCATCAACTACGTTCACGATCTTGGCCAGTATCTGGGTGATGAAATTGTTTTCTCGGTCGCACTGAACGGGCACGATGGCGAGCCTCTGGTTGTTGCGCAGGTACAGCATGATGGCCTGAAGCAATTCATCCAGCAGGAAGCAGCGAAGTATGCCGGTACCAAGGAACACATACGCGTGGTGGACGAACAAGAGCTAAACCAGATTCCCGCGCAGCAAGGGAAGCAACTGCTGATACTGGTCCGTCCGGACTTTGTTGCGGCGGCCGGGGATGCTGCCACGCTCAAGCAATTTGTTGCCGGGCTGAACAGCGGTGGCGGCGGCTTTGCCGTCACACCTTTTGGCCAGCGCATGGCTGCGCAGTACAAGAATGGCGCAGAGATTCTGTTCGGCGCGAACCTGGCACAGATGACTGCCTCCCATCATTCACGCAATGCGGAACAAAACTCGCAGTTTGCTCTAACCGGCCTGGGCGACGTGGAATACCTGATTGCTGAGCGCAAGGGAATTGGCGCGCAGGTGCAGAACCACGCGCAATTAACGTTCGTAAACCAGCGCCGTGGACTGGCTTCATGGCTGGCTGCTCCTGCGCCAATCGGCGGCCTGGATTTCGTTTCCACCGATGCCGGAGCCGTGGCAGCATTCATCTCCAAGAATCCTGCCGACATGCTGGATGATGTCCTGAATCTCTCTGACGCTTCAGGCAAGGACGGTTCGGCAAAAATCGCACAAGGTGAATCCGAGCTGAAGATCCAGTTCCATCGGGATCTGGCAGACACGCTGGGCGGCGAATTTACCGTCGCTCTGGATGGCCCAATCCTACCAACGCCATCATGGAAGATTGTCGTTGAGGTAAAAGACCCGGGGCGTCTGCAATCGAC
>DASXJO010000652.1:0-3506 GCA_036497385.1 Candidatus Angelobacter sp.
ATAGCTATTGCCGCCATCCGGACCGAGCAGGATATGTCCCAGCGGCATGTCGTCGCGCTTTTCTGCTGGCGTAAAGTCTGTGCGCACCAATCCATGAATTTCTTTTCCGCCGGGATCATGAGCTATTGGCGCGGTGAGCCTCAGGTGCTCGCCCTGGCTGGAGAGATCAAACTCCCAGCCTACCCAAGCGATTGTGTATCCCTGGCGCATAAGGAAGCCGTCGCCATATTCTCCATCGCGGCCATTCACAAGGGACAGGATGCCGCGTCCGCCCCGGTTAGAAACTTCAAACAGCACTGCCTGATTTCCCTTGGCCATGTCTTTGGGCTTGAGCAGATAGAGATCGGCAGAGAACTCCACTTCACCATGCGCATTGCGCGGGGCTTTATCCAAGTCCACAATCTGGCGGTTGTGCAGGTTTGCCGGATCGACCGCGAAGTACACGCGCCCGACGATTTTTTCATAAGCGCCGACGTTTCCAAATGGCTTACCTTCCTGTATGTCCCCGCGTGAAGTAATCTCCACCCGCACGACGCGGGCCTGTACCAAGGACACAGCAAAAACAGCCAATAGTAAAAACCCGATAACTCGCACGCGAAGACGCATCCGCTCCTCCAGAGGTGATAAAGTTTATATGATCGCAAATGGGCGCAAACGTGAATTGTGCAATGCCGTCGTGATGTTGGGAGTTGCAGGGGTTCAAAACCGCTATCTGAAAGAGGGAAAGACATGAAGAAGATTTTCACTTTCGCAGTCACAGCACTCCTGCTTTGTACCGGCGCGCAGGCACAGCAGCATGAAGCGGATCGCCTCCGCCATGCCGGTGAAGTCCTGATGGAAATCCTGAACATCCCAGACAACATTCCCAAGACGGTGCTGGACAAATCAGAATGCGTGATCGTGATTCCGTCGGTGAAGAAACTGGCTATCGGCGTGGGTGGGAACTATGGCCGTGGCGCCATGACCTGCCGCGGCGGCCAGACGTTTACTGGAGCATGGGGACCGCCCGCAATGGTTGCGCTGGAAGGCGGCAACATCGGATTCCAACTCGGCGGACAGGCCACTGATTTTGTGCTGCTGGTTGTTAATCCAAAAGGCATTGATTCCATCCTGAAGAGCAAGGTCAAGCTGGGCGCAGACGCAGCCGCCGCCGCCGGACCAAAGGGTCGCGACGCGCAGGCCGCCACCGACGTCCTGATGCACGCTGAAATACTTACCTACTCACGCTCACGCGGACTCTTTGCCGGCATTTCCCTCGATGGATCAACGCTTCGTCCGGACAACAGCGCCACGGAAAAAGTCTATGGCAGAAAAGTTTCCGCCCGCGATGTTGTGATCGGCCACAAGGTAGCCACGCCCGCCGCTGGACGGCTGATGGTGAGCACGTTGCAGAAAGCATCACCAAGAAATTTATCCGATCCCAAGTCGCTGCGCGAAGCAGGAGCCGAGGAGAAGAAATAGTTTGCATGCGCCCGCTCTCTCGAACTCACCTGGCGTGTTTGTTGCTGGCAGCCAGCGTGTCTCTTGGTGCGATGGAAGCTTCTCCCTATCAGCAATCGGTGGAGAAGTGGCGGCAGTCCTATGAAGCAAAACTGAAAGCCGATGATGGCTGGCTCACTGTCTCAGCCCTTTTGTGGCTGCATGAAGGAGAGAACACTTTTGGATCTGCCAGTAGCAATGCAGTTGTGCTGCCTTACAGCTATGTTCCAGCCAAGGCTGGTCACTTTGATCTACATAATGGCAAGACCGTCATCCATGTAAATCCGGGCGTGCCGATCACTTTACGAGGAAAGCCAGTTGAGAGCATGGAGCTTCGTCCTGATTCCAAAGAAGACCGGCTCACCATTAGCGATCTGACTTTTTTTGTGCACGCCAGCGGCAGGCGCTTTGCGATCCGAGTGAAAGACAAGAGCAGTGCGCTGCGCAAGAACTTCAAGGGACTGCACTGGTATCCGGTGAATCAGGCCTATCGTTTCAACGCGCGTTTTGTCGGTTATCCCAAGCCGCGTGAAGTTGAAATTACAAACCTGCTCGGTGATCGTGGGCCAGCTTATTTTTCCGGCTATGTAGCTTTCACCATTGGCGGTAAGGAATATCGCCTGGACGCGGAAGACAATGGTTCGGGCGGGCTCTTTATTGTCTTTCGCGATCTTACCAGCAAAAAAGACACCTATCAGGCAGCACGCTTTCTTGATGCTGATCCGCCGAAGGATGGAAAGGTCGAAATCGACTTCAACAAGGCATACAACCCGCCTTGCGCTTATAATCCGTATGCAACGTGTCCTTTGCCATCCGCACGAAACCGATTACAGGTGGAAATTCCAACTGGAGAGAAAAGGTATCATCAGTAGCGTTTGTTAAACTTTCACGCATGGCCCAGATCGCTTATCTTGAATGCTCCAAGTGCGGAGAACATATCAGCGGTGCGCAACCGCAGACCATCTGCCCCAAAGACGGCGGCTCACTTTATGTCCGCTTTGATCTTGCCGCACTCAAAGGCAAGTTCACGCCGGATTCACTCCGCGGACGTCCGGCAACCATGTGGCGCTACCATGAAGTGCTTCCCGGCGAGCTGCCTGTTACGCTGGGCGAAGGTTTCACGCCCATGCTGCCCAGCCGCGAAACCCCCAACGTCTATATAAAGGATGAAGGGCTCAATCCCACAGGATCTTTCAAGGCACGTGGCCTCTGTGCTGCCGTGACCATGGCCCGGCAATACGGACTGAAGAAGCTGGCGGTTCCCTCCGCCGGCAATGCCGCCAGCGCTCTGGCTGCGTATTGCGCCGCTGCTGGGATTGAAGCGCACATCTTCATGCCCAAAGATGTTCCGCTAGCGAATTTTGTCGAATGCAAATCGTATGGTGCACACGTAACTCTGGTCGATGGTCTGATTTCTGATTGTGCGCGCATGGTCAATGAACGCAAACAGGCGGAAGGCTGGTTTGATATTTCCACACTGAAAGAACCTTTCCGCGTTGAGGGCAAGAAGACCATGGGCTATGAAGTGGCCGAACAACTCAACTGGGAACTGCCTGACGCTATCTTTTATCCAACGGGCGGCGGCGTAGGGCTGATTGGCATGTGGAAAGCCTTTGACGAAATGGAGCAGCTTGGCTGGATTGGAAGAAAACGTCCCAAGATGATTGTTGTCCAAGCCGCAGGCTGTGCCCCAGTTGTGAAAGCCTGGAACGAACGCAAGCCCGTGGCGGAAGTGTGGCAGAACGCGCAGACCTCTGCCGCTGGGTTGCGCGTACCCAAGCCCTACGCTGATTACATTATTCTCGACATCCTGAAGCAGAGCGGAGGCACAGCGGTGTCGGTCTCGGACGAGGAAATTTTTGGCGGAGTAAAAGAATGGGCGAGCAAAGAAGGGCTGTTTGCCTCTCCTGAGGGCGCGGCGTGTCTTCCGGCCTATCAGCTGCTGGTGCGGGAAGGTTTCCTTAAGCCGACCGACAAAGTTGTGATCTTCAACACCGGTTCAGGACTGAAATATATTGATGTCATCG
>DASXJO010000653.1:0-1775 GCA_036497385.1 Candidatus Angelobacter sp.
GACTCCCGCCTGTAGCCACGCGCACGGGCGATTTTGGTGAGGTGGCTGAGTGGTCGAAAGCAGCGCTTTGCTAAAGCGCCGTAGCCCAAAAGGCTACCGAGGGTTCGAATCCCTCCCTCACCGCGTTTTGCGTCTGGCAAAACGCGAGAGGGAAATCCACAAGCGGGGCACACTATCGGATGCACTAGCGGGAGCGTAATCCCTCCCTCACCGGTCCTCTCGTCTGCGCCCACATGGGATTCATTTTCAAATCGCCGTAGTTGATCAAACCAAACGTCGAGCGTGCAATGTTTTCCCGGCGGCGCTTATGCATCTTTGCGCCGAACTATTGGGACCGTGCCCTTGGCTAGCAGTTCTGTACGTCGCCTGAATTCCCCAACTGCAAGATTACACGGCCGCAGGGACGCACTATGTGCCTCCGGCTCCTTTTCCTCGCACAATTTTTGGAAGGCGGGATCTGCGCGTAAAGGGTCCCAGAGCGGATCGAGCTTTAAAAGTGCGGGCGTGATGGGCGTTGGGCTGTAAAGCCAGCCACCGTACGGCGTTTGTAACAATCGCGTGAGAGTTGCGATGGCACGACTATTCTCGCCAATTATCATCTCAACTAACGCCAGGTTCTCTTCGAAAGCGGGTCCAGACAGTCGATCTTTGTTACTCGGCAAAAGCGTGATTGCACGCTGCGCTTCGTTGAGAGCTGAGTCTTTCTCGTCGAGTATGGCGTAAGCGACAGCCAGCGCTGCTGCAATGAAGGCGTTGTCTGGTTGATCCCTCTTGAGCGACTCAAGCGTGCTTCGCGCTTGTTGAGCGTCAGCTTTTGCATGAGCCGTGTCACCAGCTACGCGCTGGGCCAACGCGAGCCCTACCTGCTTGCTGCCCTTCTCAATCCCAGAAGTAAAAGGCAATCGAGTTTGTCGGGTTTGTACCCACCGCATGCCCTCAGGATTTCCTTCAAGTCTCAATTGGGTCAGCTTGATTCGGACGGCCACGTCGGAATTCGTTTGTGCGTTTACCTGCACGAGCGATTTGGCGGCTTCTTGCAGATTACCTTCCGCCTGGTGGATGTTGGCTTTTAATGCCATTAGAGACAACTCATTAGGGAGGATATCCAGCGCCCGATCGTAGAGCGTTTCCGCTTTCGGGAATTGTCGAAGCGCGGCGTATGTAAATGCTACTTCCGTGAGTAACGCTGTATTCCGTGGATTGAGGGGGAGGCCCCGCTCCCAATAGGCAATACTTTCATTCCAATGTCCCTCGCTTCGCGCAATTGCTCCAAGGGCGTATAAGACCTCGCTGTTACCTGGCAACATTTTGCTGACGCGTCCAAATGTGGCTTTAGCCTGCCCGTAATCGTGCAACACCCAATATTGATAATAACCGGTGAAGAGCAGGGTTTCGGGCGTGTTCGGTTGCAGTTTCTGCGCATTTTCTAAAGCTTCCCTTGCCGCATCGCGACGAGCGGCAGTTGTGTCGCGACGGTTAGAGTAAAGAAGCGCGTGCACACCAGAAAGTCGCGCCCAAGCGAGCGCAAAATTTGGGTCAAGCCGCACCGCCAGGTCATAAAATTCAATGGCTTTGAAAAGGGCGTCGCTGGAGTAATTGCTACGTGTTTCAAAAGCCAATCCGCGTAAATAGGAATCGTAAGCCTGCGGATTATTTGTGGGCTTAGCAGCCAACGCTTGCTCCTCGCGGCCGGTCAGCTTCGCTTGTAACGACTCGGCGATTCCTTTAGCGATCTCGGTCTCGACGCTAAAAATGTCACTCAACTTCCGGTCATA
>DASXJO010000654.1:0-1618 GCA_036497385.1 Candidatus Angelobacter sp.
ATGTGCCGCATGCGCCAGCTGGCGGTCCACAACTTGCGTTTCATCGCCCGCAGGCACACTTATTTCAATCCGCGTCCCTTCTCCTTTGGTCGAGATCACGCGTGAGGTCCCGCCCAACATTGCTATTCTTTCTTTGATTCCAGCCAGCCCAAAAGAGTGGTCGCGAGAGTTGCTGCTGCGTGACTGGATTCCAACGCCATCGTCTTCCACAACCACTTGCACCAACTGGTCCGCGCGCTCGACTTGTACTGTGACGTTCTTTGCCTGCGCGTGTTTGGCCACGTTGTGCAGCGCTTCCTGCACCACTCGATAAATCGCCTGTTCGGTGCCGGACGCAAGCCGCCCTACGTCGTCCGCTATTAGTACGCGCGCTTTCACGCCCGTATTGCGGGCAAAGTCTTTTACTTCTTTGCGGATCGCGGCCACCAGTCCCAGCTCCTGCAATACCAGCGGGGAAAGCTTGCCAATAATTCTGCGAATGCCCTCAATCGTCCGGTCGACCACCTCAACGGTTTCGCGGATCTTGCCGCGGACGTTCTTTCCGGTGCTTCCGGTTTCCATCATTCCCAAATACAGCCGGATCACCATCAACGCCTGGCCTGTTTCGTCATGCAACTCGCGGCTAATGCGTTTGCGCTCTTCTTCCTGCACGCGCAACAGATGCCCTGAGAGTTCTGCGATCCTTTGTTCGCGCTCACGCAACGCGTCCGTCATGCGCGCGCGCTCGATCGCCAGCGCTGTGCGGTCGCCAATGGCGCGCATCAATTCGCGTTCAGTCGGCAGCCATTCATAAGGCTTGGGGAAGCCAATCACCATCACGCCAATGGTCTCGCCGTCCGCTTTCAGCGGCACGCCCCACAGAGACTTGGCTTTAATGCGGATCATCGGCCGCAACACGCCTGTATCCACGCTGGTATCCAGGATCATGTTCGGCTCACCGCTTTGCGCGATCTTCCCTGAAAAGCCACTGCCCGATTCGATCTTAAAATCTTCCGGCACCTCCGCTTCCATACCCACTGAAGCGGAGATACGCAATGCGCCAATCTCGGCGTCGCGCAAAAGAATGATGCCCAGTGAAGCCTGGAATGTCTGCGTCGTGATATCCAGAACTTTGTTCAGCAAGGCGCTCAAATCGGCGGAAGCCAGCTCGGCATCCAGCAGGCGCAGCAGAGTAGAGGATTCCAGCGTCTTGGAATCGAAGTAGGCGCCTGAGACGATGACAAAAGAAACTGAAGACAGCATTTCCAGAGCTGCTTTAGCTTCGGCTTCGCGCTCCGGGAACAGGCCGGCAATATAAGGTTCACAGCAGGATTGGTAGAGTTCCAGTGCCCTAGCCACGGCGCGTGTGTCCACCTGCAGCTTGGAAAGCCTAGTGCCAAAATACTGTAAATTTTCCTGGAAGCCGGGGTAATCGTTGTGGCAGAAATAAGAGCATCCTGCGGCCAGGGTAAGGCGTTCCACGGCGGCTAAGGTGCGGCCATCAAAGCCAAATTCCTTAGTGAGCTGGTCACGCCATTTATTGGTAATGTCCGGGAAATAGGGCTCTAGCGCGCGCGCAACTTCGGCGATCAACTCTCGGGACGATTCCTTGAACGGCGGTACAGCGGTCACGGGCACT
>DASXJO010000655.1:0-3784 GCA_036497385.1 Candidatus Angelobacter sp.
TTGCCTTCTTCATTGGCAAGAGAGAACTCCGGGGCTTTATCATTAACTTCCATAGGTTTTCCGTGTTTATAAGATCAATGAATTTATATAGCAGAAGCAGGTTCCTGGCCAGCGCATTGCTTGTGCTGGTATGTGCGGCGGCCGTCGCCACCGCGTTTGCTCAGCATCGCAAAGCGCACAAGCTGCGGGCCACCGCCGTGGTTGAGGTCACAACGGACTCGGCCGGCATTGTCGGCACGCATATCTTTCCTGTCACCATTCTGGACGAAGGCAGCTTTCATGACGCGAGCATCTATAAGGCCACGCCGCAGCCCATGGCGCTCGATAAGGGCATTGTCTATGAAGCGCAGCAAGACGGGATACCGGTCGGCTATGCCACCATCATGAGCAGCACCAACAATAAAGGCTGGACGGCGCTGGGCAAATGGCAGGTCGCGGAAGACGCCCAAAAGAAACCGGCGGTGGCGCCAGCCCCTGCTACCGCTGGTGACGACCGCCCGATTATTCATCATGGCGATTCCAGCCCTGCACCTACTCCCTCCAGCACGCCCGCGCCAGGCACTGACTCCACAACCAGCGTCTCATCTCCAAGTCCCTCTTCTTCTACGAGTGCGCCGTCAAATGACTCAGCCAGTGCGCCAGAGGATGCCGACCGGCCAGTGCTCAGACGGCGCTCTCCGACCCAGCCGGAACCAGCGTCCGCGCCTCAACCTTCCCCGACTCCGTCCGCACAAGCGCCGGCAGAAGGCACACCTGCGCCGCACACCAAGCTGCCTGTAATTACGTCTGGCACAAAGACGTTTGTCGCCGTCTCCGACAATGACCCAACCGATGTTCGCTCATTCGCCTTCAAATGGAAATCCGGAGAAGAACAGCAGATGGAAGTCAAGATGCGCAAACTGGCACTGGCCCAGCTTCCGCGAGAAAACGCGCAGCTCAACACTAATTCTCTTCAAAATGTCGTGATGCGCTCTTTTGATCTGGATCTCAGCAATGACGCCGTTATCGTCTTCAGCGCGGAAATTCCCGGCAGCTACCTTGCTCCGGGCGGCAAAAGCGAGCCGGGAAAATTCATCTCGCGTTATGTGACCCTAATCGCGCGTGTCGATTTTGAAGGCGTGCCGCAGAAGCTTGCTTCCAGCGTGACTGACTCTTCACGGCTGGACGTGGCGCCGCGGCTCGAGTTAATTGACGCAGTTGACGTTGATGGCGATGGCTTGGCCGAGCTGCTCTTCCGCGAATATGGCTTCGATGAAAAAAGCTTCATCATTTACGGCGTCGGTCGCAGCACAGTCACCAAAGTCTTTGAGGGAGCAAGCACGCCGCTGCGGTAGGAGACAATTCAATGCTCTGGGTAGAGATTATCGAACGCGCTCTTCGTTCGGCTTTCTAGCCGCCGCTTACCGCCGGGACAATCAGGACTTCCGCCCCAGCCGGCACTTTGGTGGAGAGGCCTTCGGCAAAGCGGATGGCTTCGTCCCCCACAAAAATGTTGATGTGCTGGCGCACCGCACCTTGTTCATCCACGATCCTGTCCCGCAAGCCGGGATATTCGTTCCACAGCGCTGTTAGCGCTTCAGAGACAGTCGCCGGTGAGCCGCTTATCGCAAGCAGATTGCACCCACCGGCAAAAGAAGCCAAATACGTCGGAATGCGGACGGTGATCGGCACTGGGCTATCTCGCAGCTCGCGCACGGCCAGCGGCTTTTTGCTTTGCGGGTTTCGATTTTACTACCGCCCTGCGTGTTACGCCCGCGCTTTTTACCCCGTTGCCCTTTGCGGCCCTGCTCCTTGCGCGCATATTCTTTCCAGAGTTTCTCTTCTCCGTGCCTCTGGGTCTCCGCGGTGTGTCCAATCCGTCGCCGCCCACCCAGGCTGCTTTCACGCAGACCACAGCCGGCAGGCCTTCCATAATCACCTTCCATGATTTGCCGCCGTCACTCGATCCATAGACCTTGCCGCTTCTGGTACCGAAGTAAATGCCCGCTGGGTCGCACGTATCCGTTGCCAGCGCATCGCGCAGAATGGTCTCATTAGCATTCTTCTGCGGCAACCCGCGCGTGAGCGGCTCCCAACTTTCCCCCGCATTCGTGGTCCGATAGACGCGCAGCTTGCCTTCCGGCGTGCAGCGGTACTGGTCTGACTCAATCGGCACAATGTAAACCGTTTCAGGATCGTGCGGATGCGTGGCCATACAAAAACCAAAATCAGACGGCACGCCGTTCGCGATGTCCTTCCATGAGTTGCCGCCATCCTCGCTGCGATAAAGTCCCCAATGGTTTTGCAGAAACAGCCGCTCCGGCCTGTCACGATGCTGCACCACCTTGTGGACGCACTGGCCAAACTCCGGATACTTGTCCGGCATAAATTCTGCTCGAACACCGTTGTTCCGCGCCTGCCACGTTGCTCCGCCATCGTCCGTCCGGTACGCGCCCGCCGTGGAGATGGCGATCATCATGCGCTTAGGGTTTGTCGCATCCGGGACAATCGTATGCAGGCACAGCCCCCCGCCGCCCGGCTGCCACTTTGGGCGATGAGGATGATGCAGCAGCCCTTCAACGGGCGACCACGTCTTGCCCGCGTCGCGCGATTCAAACAGCGCCGCAGGTTCAACTCCGCAGTAGAGCGTGTCAGGATCGTCATTGCGGCCCGGCGTAATCTGCCAGATATTCTTGAGCGTTAGCTTGGATTCCTCTGGGAACTTCACGGAATAAGCTTCCGGCTCGGTTACCGTCTTGCCGTAATCGTCGGACGAGCACAGCACCGTGCCCCACTGAAAGCTCTGCTGCGCCCACCACAGCCTCCGCCGGCCCTGACGCTGGTCAAAAGCCATGGCATACACCGGCGCTCCTATTGAATATGGGCCGCCAACTTCCCAATTTTTACGAGCTTTGTTGGAGCGCAGCACAAATGCGCCCTTCATGGTGCCCACAAGAACGATCACGTCGCCATCTTTTGCCGAGACGTGTTTAACTTTCGGCATGGTCCCTCCGCCAAAATTTGTTTCCGCCATTTTATCGGTGAGAGGCCTCGCATTTCCAATGCGATACTTCCGGAAAATTGCAATCTGCAGATTAAGTTTGAACTCCGCGCAGTTGATGTCTAAGATTGTCCGTTTCACCACGCACCAACGCCGAAGCTTTACGGACGTCTGAGGGAGGACACTGATGCGGAAAATTATTCTTGCGATAGTTTTGTTTGGACTGCTTGGGGCCGTTCACGCCTTTGGCCAGGGGCAGGACTTCAGCAAAGTTGAAATGAAAGTGCAGAAGGTTTCCGGCAGCGTTTACATGATTGAAGGCGCGGGCGGAAATATTGGCGCCTCAGTTGGCGAAGACGGCATTGTCATGGTGGACGATGAGTTCCTGCCGCTCGCAGATAAGATCGAGGCTGCGCTAAAAGGCATTACCGATAAACCCGTTAAGGTCGTGCTAAACACGCACTGGCATGGCGACCATACGGGAGGCAACCCGCATTTCGGTGAAAAGGCTCCCATCGTGGCGCAGGAAAACGTGCGCAAGCGCCTCGTCACCGGCGGCAAGACCCGCTTCGGCGAAACCAAGCCCGCCGAGAAGAATGCTCTGCCTATCATCACCTTTGAAAATGACGTCTCAGTCCATCTGAACGGCGAAGACATTCACGCCATTCATTTTCCCAACGGCCACACCGACGGCGACAGCGTGATTTTCTTCAAGCAATCCAATGTGGTCCATATGGGCGATGATTTTTTCAATGGCGGCATGTTCCCTTTTATAGACATCGATAGCGGCGGCAGCGTGCAGGG
>DASXJO010000656.1:0-15278 GCA_036497385.1 Candidatus Angelobacter sp.
TCCCACTCTTCCAATTTCTTGTGCGTTTGCTCTACTACAACAATGGAGGCGTCCACCAGCGCGCCAATGGCAATGGCAATTCCGCCCAGCGACATAATATTGGCGGTCATACCGAGCATGCGGAAGGGGATGAACGCAAGCAAAACGGAAATGGGAATGGTTATCAGTGGAATGAGGGCGCTGGGAACGTGCCAAAGAAATAACAGGACTACCAGCGCAACAATGAAGAGCACCTCGATGAGCGTCGATCGGACATTGGAAATGGAGCGGCGGACCAAGTCTGAGCGATCATAAATCGGGACCACTGCCACTCCCGGCGGCAATCCGGGCTCAATCTCATGCAACTTGGACTTGACGCGATCAATGACCTCCAAGGCGTTCTCTCCCTGCCGCATGATGACAATGCCGGAGACAACTTCGCCGTTTCCATCCAGGTCAGATACGCCACGCCGCAGTTCTGGACCGAGCACCACCTGCCCAACATCCTTTACCCGGATCGGTGTGCCGGTTTGGCTTGCAGTAAGAACAATATTTCCGAAGTCCTCCACCGATTGGGCATAACCGCGTCCACGCACCATGTACTCGGTGCCGCCAAACTCGAGCAAGCGGCCGCCCACTTCACTGTTGCCGCCCCGCACTGCGTCCACCACGCGGCTGATCGGGATGCCGTATGCCTGCAGACGGCGCGGATCAACATTGACCTGATACTGCTGCCCGAAGCCGCCGAGCGGCGCAACTTCAGCCACGCCGGGCACTGACTTCAGGTAGTAACGCAGATACCAATCCTGTAACGATCGCAGTTCCGCAAGATTGTGCTGGCCCGACTTGTCGACCAGCGCGTATTGAAAAATCCAGCCCAGCCCGTTGGCGTCTGGTCCAAGCTCGGTCTTTACTCCCTGTGGAAGATTCGGCTGCACGCCCGCGAGGTATTCGAGCGTTCGCGAGCGGGCCCAGTAAATATCGGTTCCTTCTTCAAAGATCACATATACAAAGGAGCTTCCGAAATCAGAAAAGCCCCGCACCGCCTTGACGTGGGGAGCCCCCAGCATTCCGCTCACGATGGGATAGGTCACCTGTTGTTCGACGAGATCGGGACTGCGCTCCCAGCTCGAATAAACGATCACCTGCGTGTCACTCAAGTCGGGAATGGCGTCAAGCGCCACATGCTTCATGGACCACCAGCCGGCGAAGCAGGCAGCAGCTACGGCGGCAAAGATCAAGAACTTGTTCTTGACCGAGAAATCAATAATCCGGTTAACCACGACGCCCCCCAGGATGAGGCGCTTTCGTGGTGGTCCCGATTGCGGGCAACGGCCGATCAGCGGTCGGGGACGGCGTCTTTTTCAAGTCACTCTCAGCCGTCTTGGCGTCAGCCTTGGGCGGTTCGGACGCGGGCGCGTACATGTCCGCTGCCTCTTTCAATCGGCTTTCAGAGCTGACAAGAAAATTGCCTGAAACTACGATTCGCTCGCCAGTCGCTAATCCCTTGACGATCTCCACTCTGTCATCGAAGCGACGACCCGTTTCCACTTCCCGCGGCGAAAACAATCCCTGACCGCGCTCCACAAAGACAGTCTTTTTTAGTCCGGAATCGAGCACTGCGCCTGCGGGAACAACCACGGTGTGGGAGAACGCAACCGGCAGCTCCAAATCCACGAACATGTCTGGCCGGAGAGCGTAACTGCGGTTGTCTACCTCGATTCGCGCCTTGAAAGTCCGTGTTGCGCCGTCAAACTGCGGGGGCACATTGCTGACCCGCCCCGGAAAAGACTTGCCCTGGTCAGGAAGGTTGACCCGCACTTGCGCACCGGGCTGAAGATATTGAGCGTCGCTCTCGTAAACATCCGCCAGAATCCAGACTCGGCTCAAATCAGCGATGCGATAATATTCCGCGCCCCGCTCGAACTTCTGTCCGGGTGAAACGTTGCGCGCGACTACAAACCCGTCTGCAGGCGAGATGATCTTGATGGTCTCAGGAAATTGGCGCGTGCTCCGAATTTCTTCCATCTGGAGCCTGGACATGCCGAGGTTCTGCAATTGCTGAAAGCGCTGCTGGAGATTGGCGTTCGTGGCGGCCATAGACTGACCTTCCACAGAGCCCTCCGCGGCGCTCTTCTTGAAACGATCCTCTGCGCCCACGTTGAGGAGAAACGTCTGGATTGTCATAGTGGCCATGGGAGAAGAGAATGTGGCCAGCACTTGGTCTTTGCGGACGATGCTGCCTGTGGTGGCAGCGGAAACTTCCTGAATGAAACCGTCAATGCCTGCGTTGAGCCTGTAGATTCTTGCTTCGTCGGGAACAACCCGGCCGAACAGACGAATGTTGTAAGCGCCTGAGTTCTTCTCCACCGGCTCAACGCGCACGCCGAAGAGCTGCTGTTTAACAGCATCAATCTGCACCGCGCCTTCAAGCAGAGATGAAGCGACGGACCCAAGCCCCACAGATGCCAGTCTGCTATCGGCATAGACAGGCACCAATTGCATGCCGCAATCAGGCGCGGTGCCCGGCTTGTCAGACTTGTACGCCGGGTGCATGGGATCAATGTAATAAAGAACTTTACGTGCGCTCGCGGAAGTGTTGACGGATACTTTGTGCTGGTTGTACCAGGAACCGGCAACAAATGTTCCGGTCGCGAATGAAAACAGCAATAATATGTACAAGGTCTTTTTCATAGCAGCCCTCCCGGAGCAGTTGCAAAAGGCAGCCAAGACGAGAACCCAGGGTCATCACGTCATTTCGCCGTTGTGCATCTCTCTTTTCCCGTCGAAGAGATCTTTTTATCTCGAATCACTTCTCTTGAATCAGGTACTCCGGCAGCGAACACCGGAGTACCTGAAGAAACTACCTGGCTGGCTTTCAGGCGTCAGTGATTTAAATCACAGCTACCTTAGGGCAAGATCGACCAACCAAACATCATGTTGTGATCTTCGTGCGCCAGGTTGTGGCAGTGGGCCACATAATTACCCGAAAACGTCCTGAACCGCCGGAAGAAGGTGACAGACTCGGCTGGATCCAGCGCGACCACGTCCTCCTTGCCGGTGTCTTCAGGGTGAGGGTTGGTGCTGCCGACGCGGGAAAGCACCGTATGCTCTTCCATGTGCATGTGCATCGGATGCACCCAGCCACCGCCTCCGTTCGCGACCGTCCACACCTCGCCAGCGCCGCTGCGTTGCGGGAGAGCGAGCGGTGTGGTGGGATTGAACTCCAGTCCGTTAATCACCCACTGGGTTTCCCCGCCGGCCGTGCCGCTCCGCTGCAATGTGAACGTCCGTTGAGGCAACGAGGTGTTGTTTTTGGGCAGGGTCGGCATGGGGCGTAGGTTCTTGGGAACTACGCTCACGTCCGGCTCCGGCGGATTGCCACCAATAATGATCTTCATGATCGGCACCTTATACGTCGGAATGATTCCCGGCGCATTGAAGTTCGGCTTGCGACCGTCCGGCATTTCCAGAATGTTCACCAGGTAGAGCACATCACCCGGCGAGGTTGGAGTGCCATCCAGGAATTTGGTGAAATCAACCACCACTTCTCTCCGTTTTGCCGGCCAGATCTGGAAGGAATCGCGCGTAATCGGCTTAGGCAGCAATCCGCCTTCGCTGGCGATTTGAGTGAACTGATGACACTGCTGGGCATCCGGGATCTGGTACTGCCCCTGCGTGCCGGGAGCTGCGGTGGGTGTGCCGCGCATGAGCATGAGCTCATAAATACGCGATACCGAAGCGCCCAGGAAGCGGAAGCGATATTTCCGGCGGTAAACATTGAGCACCGGGAAAGCCGTTCCGTTTACCGTGAAGATATCCCCCACAAAGCCATGGTTCGGGAAGTGGCGGTGATAAAGCTGGCCCCACCACTCGGGATGTAGCTCGCCAAAGCCGTTGTGGAAGTCCTGATGCTGCGTGACGCCATCGTCAAGGCAGCAATCATACAGAGCCATCGGGATGTCGTAGTCCACGTTGAAGGTCTGGCCCGTCGGGTCTGCCGGGTCAATCCGTTTGCGGCCGGGCAGCCCAAGACCGGTCTTTTGGGTTTCGTCTCCTGGATCCAGAATCGGATCGTAAATGGGATAGAGGCCGACCATGCCTTTATAAACATTGGGCCCGGTGTGGTGCATGCGATGATCGTGAAACCAGAGAAAGGACTGCTTCTCAGCGTCGTCATTGCCTGCCGCATAGTTGTGATAAAGGTTATCCACCCACTGTTCTGGTAAATATCCACCTCTGTTGTCCGTAAGGTGGTGAGGCTGGCCGTCACTCTCCGGCGGGGTGTGACCATTGTGCAGGTGCGTAAGGAACGCCCAGTCCGGCGCGCCAAAATCCTGGCGATCACGGCACAGGGGGTTCAAGTCCAGGTCATTCTCAAAACGTACCAGGTTGGGCTGCCCATACATGGCGTTGATTCTGGGGCCGGGGAAAGTCCCGTTGAAGCCGTAAATCGTGCTGGCAGGCAAAAGCTGCGGACCTGCGATCCCATTTGGCGGAACTACGGGCAAGCCGCCGTTCGTAATGGGCTGTACTTGCGAACTAGTGAAGGAATGTGCTCCCACCTGCAGTCTGATGTGGTAAAGCTTCGGATTCGGCAGCGGGAAGCCGGGTACCCTGATGCCACTGTTGGTGCCGGACACGCCGCTTCCGTCCGTCCAGAGCTGGTGCGTTCCCGCGTCTGGGACTGTGGGACCAGGTACGCCCGCGGTGCGACCACGAGCTCCCATTGCGTCCTGCCGGCCCCGGAGCGGACTTGGCGGAAGAACAACGTTGCTTCCGAAGGCCGATGTACGAACTCTCCACGCATCAGGAGCGTTCGGTGTTAGCGTGCCATCAGGCTGCCGATATCCCGGCAGCATCGCTGATGGGATGGGAAGCGCATCTGTGAACGGCGCCAGGATAAATGGACTGGTGGGGAAGACTTCAATCGGGGTAAGACCAGTAACGATCTCAATGTCCTGCGGCGTCTGATCGATGAAGCCGCTGCAACTTTGAGCCCATGAACGACCGCCCGGAACGGCGATTGCTGCCCCGCACATCATACTTAATTTGATCAATTCCCTACGGCTTAGTTTGGTTATATCTAGTTTGCTCATCTCGTCTCTCCTTCCGCCTTTTAATCATTTCTAATTTTTGTTTTTTTAGTTCACATCACTGATAAAAATGGGTTCAGCCCGTCTTCCCTTAAAATGCCAGTGGATTCAAGTTCAGAAAACGCTGCACGGGCGTTGTTGAACCGCTCGCGCCCACGGCCGGAATTTCCAACAGGTTGTCTGTCCCGGCTGGGCTGTCCCCGTTAGGAACGAACAACTGAGGATGGTCAAACGGCGCCTGCTGCAACCGCACACGGTCATCTGTGAGCGCGAGCAAGAAGGCCACCAGGCTTTTTTGCTGCCCTGCATCCAACTGCAGGGGCACGATGGCCGGAGCTTTCGTCGCATTGGTCGTGCGGTCGAAGTCGCCACCGTTGTCATAGAAATCCAGCACCTGCGCCAGCGTGGCTTTGCCCCCGTTGTGGAAGTAGGGGCCGTTGAATTCCACATTGCGCAGGCCCGGGACTTTGAAGGTGCCCGCTACATCAGTGTTTTCACCCGCAATGAGCGAGCCGGAGAGCAGCGGAAACCCTGACGGATTCAGCAGAGTGTTTGGGAAGGTAACGTTGCCGGCGCCGGCACAGCCAAGTCCATTGCCCGGGACCTTGATGAGGCCCGACGCTGTCTGCTGGAATAACTGCGTCCAGGAGAGCGGACTGCCAAACGGATCAGCCGCGCCGAGCCCAATGTCGTCCGCTGTGGGACGAACTCCGAGGTTATACCAGCCCGCATCGTAGGTGCCTACGGGCAGTGGGATCGGCGAAACTGGCGTGGAAAACCCGCCGGGGTAAGGAATGATCTCTTCGATTACGTTCACCGCGTAGGTGTTGGGATCGAAGGTGATTTTGTCCGTGCCGAGAGGAACCGGCGTCAGCGGTCCCGGAGGATTCCAATCCAATTTCAGGAACATGCGCTCCATGCGCAGATCGAAACCGGCCAGTTTGAGGGCCGCATCGCCTGCTTCAATGCCAGGCCCGGTAAGATTTCTCACCGACGCGCTGGTCATTTCCGCTCCCACGTGGCACCCACTGCATCCAACGCCGAACCCAGCCGGAACCGGGAAGGATGGTGGCGGAGCAACCGGCCGTTCAAAGAGGCCAAGGCCATTGAGGATATCGGTACGGGTGACGCTGACGCCGTCAGCGGACAGCCGGTTCACGGCCTGATCCAGAAGAGAAGGATTGTCTGAGAGCAGCGAAGGCATGCCGGTGACCGGATCGAACACGAACGTGCTGAAAACCCTCGACTGAAGATATTGGTCCATGGGACTTGCATCGGAGACCAGCGTCGCTTCATAGAACATGATGGCAAGGCCCCAGAAGAGAGAGAAGTTGGCTTCCATCATGGAATAGGATTTTCCGTTGATGGTGACGCCTTTTTTGGAATTCCACCATTTCGGCTGAAATGCTTTTTGGATCATCGCCGTGTACGTGGTGGTGAGCCCCTTGCCCGCGCTCACGTCTGCCATGCTGCCCAGCACGCTGTCTTTGGAATCCACTTTTTGCAGGCCGAGCGGTTTTAGCAGAAGCAATTTGTGACCAACGTCCGGAAAGGAGCGCCCGCTGGCCGACATCTCAACGGGGTTCAGCGCAGGTCCCACGGCCTGCGAGGCGAGACTCGCGTTCTGAATATGGATATCCATCAGAATGGGAGCCCCGGTGCTCCCCAGGACCCAGACCCGCGCCGAACTATCTCTGTTCCCAAACGGGTTTACGCCATTGAATTCAGGCTGGGCGCGTCCATTAAAGAAGTTGCGATGATTGAATACCGCGTTGATTGTGGAAGGCGCGTTTTTTCCGGTAACCTGCCGCACGTTCACGCCGCTTACGTTGAATACCGGGTCAGCGACAGGAGTGGTCGTCTCCGCGCCGGACCTGCTGAAACCCGTGAACTGGCTCAAGCGTACGCCTTGCGATCCGATGATGTTGTCAACATCCTTGGTGGGAAGATTGGTGAGCGGAAAATCATTTGCGATCAGGGTGTAGTTTGGCCCGTAACCAGAACCGTCCCAGTTACCATTGGCGCCGGGGTTCATCTGGTTCCGGTCTCGCCCATCCTCGCCGGCCTTGAAGTGGCAGGTGGCGCAGGCGGTTTTGTTGTCGCTGCCGGCCTGCATCTCCCAGAAAAACATTTTGCCGAGCTGAATGGCGGCCTGTTGATTGGCAATGAAATCCAGCAGGTCATCTCTCACGATGCCGGCCGTGCCATTCGGCAGGACTGGATTGGGTGCGGTCTTGAGCGATTGCATGAGCAAAGCAGGCAATATCGGGGCGACTGGCGCGCCTGGCGCGGCCCCTACGAGACCAAAAGCTGTGGGGCAACTGTAAGTTTGCGTCTGCGCCGACAACGGTTGCGGTACCAGCATGAGACAAACCAAGATCGTGGCCAGAGAGGCGCGAAACGTCTTTCCTGATTCTGGCAGGCCTGCCATCAGGAATCCGAAGGGAACGAATCTGGAAGGTTGGCATTTTGAGTATTTCATTTTGGGCCTCCTCCGCCTCCGGCGGTAATGTTCAAGTTGCAATTTTCAGGTTTGCCAGGTGCGGTCGAAGAGCAGGTTTGCTCTTCGACCGCCTGGGTTATGTGGCTACCGAATGCGGGTGACTACGGAAGCTGCCACGCCACCTTTCGATGACCGGGCACTGATGGAAACAACGCCGCACGGGGTCCTATAAACCCCACCGAGATTGCAGGCCGGTGCAGGAGCTCCGACCACGTCAATCAGATAGAGGCCGCCAGCACCGCCGGTGAAGAGGTTTCCAACACCGCCGTTCGCCGGGTCTGGGTCATACATCCAGAAGCCTGTTGCCGGGTTCAGCACGCAGGGTGCAGCTGCGGTTTCGCACCGGTAAGGCTGCAGGAATATCTGGATGGTTGGATCGATCGTGTTGTCCGTGACGTTCACGATCAGCCGCTGTTTGTTGGCCCGGTATTCCGCCGCCGTGATGCTGAAAACATCGGTGACGGTGACTGTGGTAGTGATCGGCGTGGAAACCACACCGCCGGAGTTGATGGCCGTTATCGTCAACGTGACCGAAATCGGCGCAGCCGGGGCGTTGAAGGAAACCGTCGCACTGGTGGGACCTGAAGGAGTCACACACAGATTCCCTTGCACTACTCCCAAGGCACAGCCGGCGGATGGGAATTGCAGAGCTCCTGCCGGGAGCTGCGTTACGGTGAAGAGGAGCGGTGTGCGTGCAGGCACATTGGGATCAGAGCCGGTGATCAGGATGCTGACATCCGAGGCACCCACGGGCACTGAAACTGCTGCCACAGGATTGGCCACCGGCGGCCGGATCAACGGAGCGGGATTGATAGTCACCGTCGTAAGTGCCGACGTTGAAAGCCCGATCGTATTGGTGGCAGTTACCGTTACGGTAATGGGCGTTGGCGCCACCACGCCCAACGGCGCAGTGAATGTCACGATGGCACTGGTTGGGCCAGTAGGAGTGATCACCAAACTCAGCAGAGCAGGTGCTCCGGCCTGGCTGATGGTCCAAGCGAGCGGCGTTGCCGCCGGCACGTTGGGATCAGAGCCAGTAACGTTGAACGAGCCTGCCGCTCCGGAAATCACTGACTGATTGGGTATCGGATTCACGGTCGGGGACGATGCTGCGGCGACGGTCACGCTCGTGGTGGAACTCGAAGACCCGCTGCAATTGGTGGCGGTGAGCGTCAAGCTGAACGTAGTCGAAACAGCTACCTGGGGCGCCGTCCAGTTGGTGTTCGGCAGGCTGGCATTCGAGAATGCTCCACCCGTCGCCGTCCAGGCAAAGGTGATGGGTTGTGTTCCGGTAGAGCCACCGGCTAGAGGAATCGTCTGTCCGGAGTTGGCCGCGTAAGGGCCGCCAGCGTTGGCGGCTGTCGCTGAGCAGGTGATAGCGGGAACAACATTGCTGGGCCAGGGATTGAGCTGCCCCACCAGCGTACCCGCCGATGAGCTATATCCGCCCTGAGCCAGGAAGTCGATGCTATTGAAGTTGTTCTCCGGGAACGGTGTACCGGGAATATTCTCCGGGAAGATGTATTGCAGAATCGGAGCATGATATTGGCCATAGACGATTCCATTGGCCGACTTGGGAGATCCAGGAGTAATGGGAGCGGTAAATGCACCCTGGATGACCGCTCGTACTTCGCGCGGCGGCGGCAGGAAACTGTTCGCGGCGTTCATCACGCAGTCCTTGACCGGTTTAGCTGGATTTGACCCGAACGGCAGACACGGCGGGCGGAAACGCCAGCGGCCCCTTACCGCACCCAGGGCATTTTCCGGGCCGGGATCGACGCTGATGGTGCCAAAATCACGGTCGCTCGTCGCTCCGGTGTTAGGGTTGAAATCAACCCCGTAGAGGTGGATGATCCTCTGGGCCACGCCAGTCGGATCAGCATCAGTGGTCATGCCTTCAAAGCGGGTTCGTACGTCCGCTTCGCCGGCGCCCACAACCGTCACGCCTCCAGTGCCAACGATGGTCACTTCTGTTGAAACGTAAGCTGGATTGGTGCCGGGGAACGTGTAAATGGCGGTGTTGTTGCTAATCGTGTGGGCCGAAATATAAGTCGCAGCTCTTCCAGCCGCTGGCCAGGGGCCTGCAGTGGGACCGCCACCAGGACAGCCGGTAATAGCGCAATCCTGCACCAGCGTTCCTGCGTAGGTTACGATGTCACCAACTTCGAACGATGCCTGAATGCTTGGATCAGGTACGCCGCCACCCGGAGGGAGCGTTGTGAAGTAAGTACATGGGACACCAGGAGTAGTTGGGGAGAAGCACGCTGTTGGGCCCCCCACCAGGGGCCTCTGCGTCTTAGGACACCGCGCATCGTCCGGGTTGCCGGCAATGTTCGGATCGGCCACCACGCGTGGCACGCACATGGGAAAGCCAGTGGCGGAAGCGATAGTGGGATTGTCCTGGTCCACCTGGAACCGCGCATCCGGCGTTTGTCCCCGGCTGTAACGTCCGGTGCCCAGTGCTACATCTCCGGGAGTGGTAATAACGGGATCGTTGATTTGCACGCGTGCGCCGGTGGCGCAATTACCTGTTACGCCTCCCACGCGGATTTCGCCGGTGGCGTAGAGAATGCAGTTGATGTGCCCCGAGCCCGAGTTCAACGCTTGCTGGGAAATATAAATAAGCCCGGCAATGAACACGTCAGCCCCACCCGGACCACCCAGCACTCGGTTGCCGATCACGTGCGCTTCATAGGTGGTCAGGGGAGCCGGAATGTCGTTTAGAGCCATGCCAGTAGCCACCCCGGTATAAGG
Organism: Candidatus Angelobacter sp.; assembly: GCA_036497385.1. Taxonomy (GTDB): domain Bacteria; phylum Acidobacteriota; class Terriglobia; order Terriglobales; family Acidobacteriaceae; genus Angelobacter. Next base: position 10,333 of record DASXJO010000656.1, read on the forward strand.
CGCCGGCGCAAAGGCAAAGAGTTCCTGCCACGTAAGGGCACTGGCAGGCAGGATCACAATAGTTTCCGAAGGAACCGTAATTAATTGGTCGTTCACGGCAATAAAGCCGCCCGCGTGCGCGCCTGCACCGCTGCCACTGCCGGGTCCACCCAGGGTCGCCGACTGGATGAAGCCCGTAATATCAAATTGCGAAGATGGCGGGACGGGCAACTGAGCTGTCGCAAAGACTGGAAGTAGCAGTATGAGCAACAGGGTGAGGATGCTTGTTAACGAAGTCTCGCGCCGCTGACATTTCCCTGCGGCCCGGACCATTGTTGTCTGTACGGTTTTTGTTTTTAACATGAGGGTCTTCTCCATCGGTGTGCCGGCATTTCGCAGGGCTTCTCGCGGCCAGATATGCAGCGGCTGGATATCACTCGGAAGTGCTGCAGCGCGATCTTGGGAAAGCGGCAAATTCACGCAGGCAGTGTGAGGCATTGGCCTCTCGGCCACCATCCCGTACTACCGGGAGGCCAATGGGTTTCTGTACCGGATAAAGTGAGGAGGAAAGCCCCGGTTATGAACCGGCGATTATGGTTTTGATCGGAGATGAGAAGGAGGATAGACGCTTGCGTGTGCCGACCAAGGCGGCCAGATTGGCTCTTCCACTTGAGCCAATGCCAATCTAAGCCCGAAAAATTGAAGGCCTATTCGATAACGCCATTGCGCATGGCATAGCGCACCAGGCCGGCCGTGTCATGGATGTCGAGCTTTTCCATCAAGTTGGAACGGTGGGATTCGGCCGTGTTCACGCTGATGCTCAGCAGGTTGGCGATTTCCTTGGTCGTCTTTCCTTCCGCCACCAGTTGCAACACCTGGCGCTCGCGGTCGCTCAGGGGGCGTTCTGGGAGATCATCTTTTTGCAGAAACGCCTGCACCACGGTCTGGGAAATGGTTTGGGTCAGGTAAATCTCTCCCCGGCAAACCGCCCTGAGCGCCTGGACCAGTTCGCCGGAAGCTTTTGTCTTCAGCACGTAGCCCCTCACGCCGGCCCGCAGGGCCTGCAATACCGCATGTTCTTCCGTATGCTGGGTAAGCAGGACGATTTTCGTGCGTGGATTGGACTTGATGATTTCCCGCGCCGCAAAAATTCCGTTCAGCAGTGGCATGGAAAGATCCAGAATCGCCACCTCTGGATGGTGTACGTCACACAGGCGCACCGCTTCGCGCCCGTCCGATGCTTCGCCAACGAACACAAAGCCTTCCTCTTTCAGTAAGACCGTCAGTCCCTGACGGAACATTTCGTGGTCATCAGCAATCACAACTCGAACAGCCATCCGTAATCCTCAGAAACCCGGAATCTAAGGGATACCCAACCGGAACCCGGCTCGCCGAAATCGCAGCTTTCAAAGGCGCTCTTCCAACTCAGCGTCTCGGCCAGTAAAAAATCACATCCATCTCGTGATTCGCCTATATTTGGAGCACAAGACCAGCTTCCCGCAAAGATCATCCAGAAAGTGAAAGGCCCTTGTGAGAGTAACACTTACGCCGAAGAAACATTATTTGGAATCGGCTCAAGCAGGAGGAAAGCGAGCGCTGTACTGCCCGTAAATTAAAATTCCTAATTATGAATGCATAATTCGCCAAACAATTGTATGGTAGCAACACTGAAGATGGGCCGAGAGTGCTTTGGCATTGCCATTTAATGCCTCTTGGGCTCAACTGAAACGAAAGACCCAGGGTCGTAAGAAAGCGAACCAACCCCCTTAGATTCGACGAACGCTATTCCCCCGCGTCCCCCGCAAGGAGGCTCCGCCGATGGGCCAAATTTGGAAAGCTGCGCAACAGTGGATGTCGCGCCTGGTGCTGGTTGTTCTAGCTGCCACAGCTATTGCCACGTTTGCTTCATGGCGACTGGCAAAACTCAACGAGCGCGAGCACATTCGTAAAATGACTCGCCTGGCCGCTTCCGCTGTGGAAGCCGACCTCCGCTCTGACATGGAAGCGTGGATACTCGGTCAGATTCGCCTGGCCAAGATGTGGGAATTCGAGGAACCCACTTACTCCCAATGGTCCGCTTTTGCCGAACTGTACCTCGAACATCATCCTGGATGTGTAGCCATTGTTTGGCTTGACCCGAAATATCAGGAGCGCTGGGTGTCACACGGGCCCGGTGAGAGAATCCCCCTGGCAGCGAATGTAACCATGCCGGACCTTTTGCAGCGCGCTCGGGATTCGCGCCAGGCCACGCTTTCAAAACTGCTTACTTCTCCGGCGGGCAAGAAACAGTGGCTCACGGTCGTGCCCATTTATCAGAAAGGCCGGTTCCGCGGCTACGTTCTGGGCTACTTTGAGGTCCAGCGCTCTCTTGAAGGTATGCTGGACGACATCAAGGGCCTCAATTTCGCCGTCGCCATCCGGGAAAACGATGTGCTGGGTTTTAAGCTCCCACTCAACAGCGGAGATGATGAGAAAGGATGGGGGCGGAGCGTTGATGTTTCTCTCCCAGGCGTCACGTGGCAGTTACAAGTCTGGCCTCGGCCTGAAGCCATGCGGGATATGCAATCGGACCTCCCGGGAATAACCCTGCTCTTCGGTCTCGCCGCCTGCCTGCTGCTCGTGGCCGTCGCTCGATTTCATGAATCGCTACGCGCATCGCAGGCCCGTTTCGCCGGGATTCTGGAGATTTCCGCTGAAGCAGTGGTTTCAACCGACGAGAAACAGCACATCACGTTATACAACCGAGCTGCTGAAACCATATTTGGCTGGACCGCGGATGAGGCACTTGGGAAATCAATTAACATGCTGATTCCTGAGCGCTTCCACGCCGGTCACCGGATACATGTTGAGCGCTTTCGGCAATCCGAAAAAAACAGCCTGCTCATGTCGGACCGCCGGCGCGTATTTGGCCGGCGTAAGGACGGCAGCGAGTTCCATATGGCCGCTTCCATCTCCAAGCTGATGGTTGGCGGCCAAAGAGTTTTTACCATCATTTGTAGTGACGTCACAAATGAAGTTCACGCCGAAGATGAACTGAGGAAAGCGCATGACGAGCTTGAGCTGCGTGTCCAGGAAAGAACTGCTGAATTGGAGACGAGCAACCAGGCGTTGCGGGCTGAAATCGTGGAACGCAAACGCGCAGAAGAAGAAGTTCAGGACCTCTCCCGGCGGATGTTGCGCGTCCAGGAAGAAGAACGACGGAATCTGGCGCGGGAGTTACACGATGGAGCTACCCAGGACCTGGTGACTCTCTGCCTCAACATTGCTCGAATTCGTAAATCCACTGGGAGTGGGTCCACGCCTGAGGCGATACTCGCGGAGTGGATGCAAATGGTTGAAAACTGCGTGAATGAATTGCGCACTGTTTCTTACCTGTTACATCCCCCGCTGCTTGAGGAACTTGGCCTGGCTCTCACGCTGCGCGGCTTTGTGGAAGGGTTTGCCAGACGTAGCGGCATCGCGGTCACCGTGAATACCTCCGGCGAATTGGATAAATCTGGATTTGACGTGGAATTGGCGGTATTCCGCATCGTGCAGGAGGCGCTCTCCAATATTCATCGCCATTCCCACAGCAGCACGGCAACAGTCATTGCTTCTTGTGACGGCCGCACATTCACACTTGAAATTGCAGACCAGGGCAAGGGAATTACAACTGGGTCTGCTGAGGGAGTGGGCCTGGCGTCCATGCGCGAGCGCGTGAGGCTGCTCAAGGGAGAACTGGAGATCAGGACTGGTCCAACGGGCACCACAATAACTGTCCGCTTGCCGATGGCTGAGATGGCCTCTTCGGCAAGTACCGCAGCTTAGGTGGCCTCCCGGTTCTCCGGCGCCAAAATCATGTAATTACCTGATGCATTTTGTTTGATCGTTGTATAGCTTCAACGCAGTTGTATCCTCAGCGGGAATCGCCATAAGTGGCGAGAAGCCTGACTGAATCGAGTGCGGCTGCCGGGCATACATTGAAAGCAACTGCATTCCTATCAGCAGGAAGCAGGGCCAAATGCCGCAAATAGAAGCGCAGCATGTTCGGGTGTTGGCGGTGGACGATTCTCCCACATTTCTGCACACGCTCTGTTCTTTTTTTGAAGGTGATCCCCTCTTTGAAATCGTGGCCACCGCGCAGAGTGGCCGCGAGGCGCTGAGCGCCCTCAAACGATGCTGCCCGCAAGTGGTCCTGATGGACCTGCAAATGCCGGAGATGAACGGTCTGGAAGCTACCATAGAGATCCACCAATATTTCCCGGGGCTTCCGGTCATCATCCTGACTGCGCATGATTTACCCACCTTGCACGACGCTTGCAGGGAACATGGCGCTTATGCATTCCTAGCGAAAGGCCAGCTGAGCCAGCGTCTTCCGGCGCTCCTTGCCAAGTTTTCTCCGCGCTGTTTGGACTGAACAAATGCCCTCATGGCGGTTTTTCTTAGCGGCGAAACAGATCAAGGCGTACATACAAAGCCGCGATAGCAAGGGGTCTGGCACTCGTTGTTACGCGAATTGTTTTCTTAAGTTCGAAGGGTGTTTTGTGGTCCGCCAAAGCTACGCAGGCCTCTCGACGTTTGCTATCAGGAAGTCGAGGCTTGTCACAGATTTCCGCAGCTCCGTTGCAAATAACTCGACGAATGTCACTCAACAACAACTTAAAAGGGGACACTTCTAATGAGTTAACCATGGGGACATTTCTAACGAGCTTTGACACCCATGCCGGCATTCAATTGCGAGCCCGCTTTCCCGCTGATAGACTTAAGGGTTTGCCCTGTTCGATCAAACTCTTCATACAGTAGGTTTCCCATATGGCACAAGCTATAGACATTGCAATCGTAAGCGGCGCGCGCACACCCATGGGCCGCTATTGCGGCAAATTGCGCGACTTTACCGCCATGGACCTGGCGGCCATCGCCAGCCAGGAAGCGATCCGTCGCTCGGGCATCGATCCCAAGGAATTTGACCATGCCGTGTTCGGCAACGC
>DASXJO010000657.1:0-6678 GCA_036497385.1 Candidatus Angelobacter sp.
GGATTGCCACCGGCGTATTCCCAGCGTGACGAGGCAAAACGCATGGCCGTGGCCAGAGCAAGCCCTAAAACGATCAGCAGGCTTTCACTCAGCAGCAGCACCAGCGTCTTGGTGGGAACTTTTTGTCCGCCGATTTTAAGCATTGCTCACCTTGGCAATCGGCACGACATTCTCAAGTTTTTCCGCGGCAGCTTCAGGCTCCAGGTCACTAAGGACGGGAGCGCCGTTTTCCGAGGGCATGCTTTTTACGTTGGTCGTGCGATTGGGCGACAGACCGGCATCGCGAATCTTATAAAGGAGCGCACGATAGCTGATCTTGAGTGATTCAGCAGCGCGGCGGCGATTCCAGTGATGGGCCTGCAAGACTTTGAGAATGATTTCTTTCTCGAGACGGTGCACGGCCTGGCTGGTGATCTTTTTGAGAGGCACCGGTCCTTCCATGGGAATTTCAAAGTCAAAGTTGTTGGGCGCGGGCTCAGCCAGATCACTGCTGATGCAGGCTTCCGTCCCCAGGATCACGTAACGCTTGATCAGGTTTTCCAGCTGGCGGATGTTTCCCGGCCAGTGATAGGCCTGCAAGAGACGCATGAGCGAAGCCGAGAGCGGAAGCGCGCGGCGGTTATACATCATGTTGAAATGGGCCAGGAAATAATCGACCAGCTCAGGAATGTCCGCGCTTCTTTCCCGCAATGAAGGCAGAGTGATGTTCACCACATTGACGCGATAAAACAGATCTTCACGGAAGTTGCCGGCGGCGATTTCATGCTTCAGGTTGCGATTGGTGGCGCAGATTACCCGCGCTTCAGACCGCGTATCTTCTTCCGCGCCGATGCGGCTGAATTTTCCATCCTGCAATACCTGCAAGAGCTTGGATTGAAGTCCCAGACTAAGCTCGCCGATTTCATCAAGAAAGAGCGTGCCGCCATCCGCCAGCGCGATCAAGCCGCGCCTGGAAGTAACCGCGCCAGTAAATGCACCCTTTTCATAGCCAAAAAGCTCGCTTTCAAGCAGCGCGTCCGGAATGGCCGGGCAGTTCACCTTTACATACGGCCCTTTGGCCACCGGCGAGCCCCGGTGAATTAGCTTGGCGATGATCTCTTTACCGCTGCCACTGGCCCCTTGAATAAGCACAGGGACGTCCGCGGACGCGATCATGTCGAGATCGCGTTGGACCTTTTTCATAGCGTCCGATGTCCCGAAAATTACGGACTGGGGAGGGACGTCAAAATTGTGCTCTACGGTGTGTTTCATTCCTGCTCCGTCCTGCTGAACGCAACTTTTGATTTCTTAATGCTGACCTAATATGTGCATGTTCAGAGCCAAAGATGCTGGAAGGCCATGGCCGAAGGGACAAGGGTGGGCGGAGAGGCGATTGGAGCTATGCAGATGAAAACAATGGAATTGAGTTGAAATTGGGCAGTAGTTAGGGCCGATGGGGCTTCTCAGAGGAGGTGGCGGAAACAGTGAAAATAGGAAAATGTTTTCACACAGGGAACATGGGTTTCCCACAGCCGGGGGAGGTGAAAGATGAGGATTGGCTAAGACGAGCGGCTTTCCGCGTGGCATATTTTCGAATTGCCTGCGGCATCCGAAGGTGGGTGAAGCAGCGGCGCAAAACGCCGCCCAGTGCTTAGCGGATTGCTTGAGTTCTCGGCCGCACAATTACTTGCATCGCGAACATTCACACGCTCAGCATATGCGACTCGAAACCTTCCCGCATAAACGCTGCACTCATGACTGATGTGCTGGAATCCTACCGTTACCCGGTGGTTAGAAGATTACCTTGCCCCGGGCTTGGGACCCGTTCCGCGCAGCTTTATGAGGTTGGACAATGCATCGAACCAGAAAGTACTTCCCATCGAAATCGCGATGGCTGTCAGGAAGGCACCGAACAAATATTGCAGAAACCACAGGCGATCATCGGTTCCCTTCACCGGCCACCCGATCGGGTACTGGAGAGCCGCGGTTTGCCGATCAAAGTCAATGATCCGCGCAAGTTCGGGGGTGAGCCGATTCTGGTTATCTTTATTTTGGCTATCCTTGTTGGGGTTAGTCGCAGGGGGTGGCGCGTTCTTGGCATAGTCGGTCGCCACCGCGACAACCGACTGTCGGGCAGCATCTCCTTGCCATAACCAGCGAGCCACTCCAATTGTGTCTATGTTGCAACCGAACCCCAAGAGTAGTCCCAGCATCAACAGGCGCATTTGTGTCCGGCGTTTGTACCATCCAGATGCTCTGTCCATTGCGTCATTGAACCATTTCTCAATAGCCAGTCGGATTGCCTGAATACTCCCACCTTGCGTGGCTAAAGTGACCGAAAGAATTGAGGCAAGCGCATCCATCTGCGCCAGTTGCTCTGGATCAGGCGCCACGCGAAGTTGTGATCTGATTTCCTCAATGGCGGCGTCCGGGGAAAGATCAATGGGTTTGGTGCTCCTGCGCATGATGGCTTGCAGGATCGCGGCTGAAAAGGTAGCTGCTGGAATGTAGGAGGGGTAGATCTTTGCCCGGGCATACGACAAATCAGCCTTTGCACTCAGCATTGTCTTGAGCGTTTTGAACGGATGACGCCAAAATGCAATCGTGGTTGTCTGGCAGAGCGCTTGGATGAGGGGGTTATCGTAAACGTCATGAACGCTTGCAATCCGGCTATATTCGAGCATATTGTTGATGGCGTCATGCAGCATGCGTGCTCGCCACCTAAAAACGTTGGCGGCTATTTCAAGTAAGGTGCTCGCGACGAAAGTGACCATTAGAAACAGAAACGTAAGTCCTATGGCAACATCCAAAGTCTTCAATGACATGTCTGCACTCCAACGCAGATTTCAAGGCTCAGGGAGCCGTAACTAGTGCTGTAATTGTTCGGGCTCCATCGGGCGCTCCGAGTCCTGTGCACGCATTCCACCCCGGACCTGCGTCGTATCCGATACCGTTGATGCGGTTGTTACCTGCGGTAATTGCGCTGCACGGAGACGGAATCCCATACAAGACAGGATGCGGCAGTCCTATCGGCACCGCTCGCTGGGCGTTCGCAATTGCGATAAGCGCCGCCCACAAAGGCGTGGCTGCGCTCGTCCCGTCCTTCATCTTCGTCTGGCCGTTGAGCATGATTTTGTATCCCGGACTCTTCGCGGCGAGAGCGGCTACATCCGGCACCCCGCGACGGACGCCGCCGTCATTAAACGACTTCGGAAGCTTGAAATTCTTCTGATAGTCAGGAACTTCGAATATGTCACTAATTCCTCCGCCCGTGCCGATCAAGTCTTCGTTCCATACGATCTCATCCTGCTTCGCGCCATCCGGTGAAAGCGTCATGGAAGTGCCACCACAGGCGAGCACCAGCGGACTCGAAGCCGGGAACAGAACATGAGCCGAGCCGTCTCTAAGGCCGGCCGTGGCCAGCGCATCCCCTGCGGCCGCTACCACAGTCACTTTGAGCCTGGCCGCGTCTTCCAGCACCGATTGCATCGTGTCTCGCGCGGACTGCGTCCAGAACTTCTCTGCGCTGCCCCAACTGATGGATACCACCTGCGGCCGATTTACATCGTCGGTCACGGCTTGATTGATGGCCTGAGCCATGCCTTGAAGATTGTTGGCCGCGAAATAGACGATGATACGCGCGCTGGGAACGATCGATGCCATCACCTGGAGGTCGAGCGCGATTTCCTCGTCGGTGGTATCGCCTCCTCCGAAGTTGTTGATGACCCCGCCAACCGGGAAGTCGACCACTAGCGGAAATGGCCGGTCCATGCTTTCCGCAGCAGTGGCCAGATCGGACGGAAGATAGCCGCCTCCCAACGCGATAATTCCCACGCATTGCCCAGGTGCATCCATAGTGCCCGGAATGCCGTAGAGCTCTGCGATCTGTGTCGGCCACAAGCCAGCGGCACCACTATCGTCGCTTTCCGCCGTCAGCCTGTGTTGTATCACTGGGCGCTGATCGAATCCCAGCACGGCCTGCGTGTGCGCTTCAATTTCTGCAGGGAGAAGCAACGGCCCCAGTCGCGCCTGATAGCGCTGCCGCCCATCATAATAAGACCGTAGCGTCGCGCCCAGGCTTTGTGCCAGTTCGTCTTGATTGCCTTCCAGATGAACGCAACGTCGGGTTACATCTACACGAAATCTCAGGCCGTGGCTCTGGGCAAACCTTTGCAGCGCGTCGGCGGCTTCAGCGTACTCATCGGAATGCTGCGCCATCAGAACTTGGCGAGTTGTCGCGCGGCTTTGCAGCTCGGCAATGGACGCGTGCCCGGAGGAACCGCTTTCCTGCTCGGTCCGACTTTTCAAGTAAACAGTAACCGAGGCTTCTCCGGTTTTGTCTGGATCTTCGACAACCGAAGCAGCCTCGGGCTCAGTTTGAAAACTGCCGGCGAGCGGCACTCTGCCTGCCATTGGATTGCTCCTCAGCCGTTATTTTCCCGTGCACCGTTGTTTTGGAGGACTGACCGTATCGTCGAACGCGCAAAATGGGATAGACCACACGAAATCTGACGAAGTGCCCACCTGCGTTAACCCTGGCATTCCTTCGTAGATTGGCGGCGCGCTGCTGGTAGTCCAGTACCACAAAGGATTGATTGGACCAAGCGGCGCACCACTGGGATCAAACCCAGCATTGCTGGTGGCTTTGCCGCCCGCGTTAAAAGCAGCGCGCCCATGGCAGGTCATGCAGGAAGAGCGATTCACGAATCCGTCTTCCGTCACGGAATTACCGAGACGAACCGCCAAGCCCGTGTTGTCGATGAAATCGATTTGCGAGCCCTTGAGGCAATAGTTGGCAAACGCCGGATTGAGCGACCCGGCTGCGAAAAGGGCCTTCAACGCAGCCGTCTGCGTGCACGGCGGATAACCCTGGTTGAGCTTGGATTTCGGTGGAACCACGGCAGGCACGGCGCCGAAATTGTCAATGCATCCCAGAATGTCGCATCGTCCGGGGTTCAGCGTACTCTCAAAGGTCGCCCAGGTCCAGTTGGGCACCAGCTTGGAGATGATATGCATGGAAATCATCGCGTACTTTTTTTGGTCCGAGCCAGTATTCACGTGAAACATCTTGGGGACATCTGCCAGCTTCACCCGATTGAGCGTAAACGCGGGAACAGCCTCAATCGGCATCCAGTTGGCTTTTACCTCGATGGAATCCACTGGGAACGAAAGCGTCTTACCAAAGGCGGCTTTCAAGCCAGAGATCTTGTAAAGATTATTGGCGACGATGAAGTCGAATGTGGCTTTGTTGCGCCGCGCCTCTTCACCAATGGCCGGATTCGGCGGAATCTGAGGAACGAGCCCTCCCGATTCCTGAAGAACTTGCAGCCCTGCAGCCGGTACGATCGGAGCGTGCGGCGCAATCGGACTCGGTGCAGTTGGGAACTTCGGGTTGGCGTTAAACGTGTCAGTGTCGCTGGCCCACGTCTCGAAGAGCGCATTGCTTCCGCCCGTCGCGGCATTCACCTTGAGAAAAAGTTGCCATGCAACATGGTCAGGCGTGTTCATGGCTGGATTTTGATTTGTCTGGCTGAATGCTATTGACGACGCCAAAAGAACAAGGGCAGGCCGTAGAAACAATCTTAGACACTGGTACATGCGCTTCCTCCGATCAGAGTTGTGGTGGGAGTACGGTCATTCGCTTCCCACCTCATTAGAACGAGAAGCACTCATCGAACCCTTTTGTTCTGCGGAGGTACTTGGCGCGCCTAGCTTGATTGATGAAAAACGGAAGATTTGACCCCTCCGACCCCATCGATTTCGAACCTAACTCTGTCTCCGAACGCAGCTCAAAAGGGGCCGACATTTGAGTAACTGGCAATTAGCCAGCCACCGAAAAACTCACCACTGATCTTTTTGGGTCAGGTGGATTAGCATTGGCGAGGGAGTCCCTTTGCCGACGCCTCGGATCCAGGTGGTTCACGGAACGGTTCCACAGAAATGCGTTCGTACCTCACTTCCAGCACGGTCAGGTATTCTGTACCGCCCGGCAGTTGAAGGACTACGCTGTCACCCGCTGCCGACTTCATCAACGCGCGCCCCAGAGGTGACACCCAGCTGATGTGGTTGCGGTTGAGATCGATCTCGTCGGTGCCCACGATGCTCACCACTCGCTCCGTTCCCGCGGCATTGGCATAGCGCACGGTGGCTCCGAAGAATGCCCTGGTTGCCGCCTGCCCCGCTCTGGGAGCTTCCGGGTCCACCACTTCCGCGGCTTCGATTCGCTTGGTGAGAAAGCGAATCCGGCCATCAATCTGCCGCAGCCGCCGCTTGCCGTACTGGTAGTCGGCGTTTTCACTGCGATCACCGTTGCCGGCAGCCCACGCCACCACCTCCGTCATAGCCGGGCGTTCCCTGGTAAGCAGAAAGCGGTGCTCATCTTTGAGGCGCTGCAGCCCACTGGGCGTTATGTAGTTCTTCACCGGCGTGGTGGGATTGTCCCGTTTTGGTTCTCTTGTAAACCCTTTCCGCATCTCGCAAGTCCTTCCAGCGCGAATCCAGTGGACGCCCCCAAATGAAGGCGGCAATGCCCGGGCGGGTCATTCGGCGACTGCAACAAGACTAAAGCATTTTCAGGGTGAAGGTGGACGGCAGGTGTTAGCAAGGCATTTAATGCCTCCGATATTCTGCGAGATTGATCTAGCCGCGAGTGTCGCGTGATTTGCCGCTGACTTCGTTTATCTGACGTGTTCCCACAAG
>DASXJO010000658.1:0-1644 GCA_036497385.1 Candidatus Angelobacter sp.
CGCATCCTACCCGACTTAACGCGCCGCACGGCAAAGATGCCCTCGCCCGCGCTCGACCCTATCCAGCTCCACTGCTGTCCAAAACAGCGCGGCGTAGCCGTGAGGTTCGGTGAAAGCAAAGGCCTTGAAGTGGCCGAAATGAGTTTTCCAGAAGGAGGTCTCCTTTTTTGCTGAGGCAGGCTGTCCCAATCACGTCAGCCACAGGGCAAGTTGCTGGGAGTCGGGCAGCAAAGGCGGCGTGCCGAAGGGGTTATCGAGCCACGCGGGTAAGTTGCGGTAAGTAAACAGGTTCATCCGGAGCATTGAGGCCAGATTCGAGAGCGACCATTTCGCTTTGGAGAGATGGTGTAGCCACTTGAGTAAGAGAATGGCGATCAGGGCTGTCCAAATCTGAATGCGGAGGGCGTTTTCACTGGTACCCACGAAGCTCTTCACCTTGAGGTTCTGCTTCAAAGCTTTGAAGAACAGTTCGATTTCCCAGCGGTCCTTGTAGATGGCGGCGATGGTGGTGGCGCCAAATTCCATCAGGTTGGTCAGCAGCACGATCTCCCGCTCGCCGACGGCGTCCCACACCACCACGCGGCGCAGCGGAAAGGGGCAGTCGGTTTGAGCTTTGGCTCCGGTGAACTGAATCAGCTGGTCGGATCGGATATCGCGGTTCACCGGAACGACAGCTTCATCCAGAACCTCGAATGCCGCGTTCTCTTTGAGCCGCGTGACGAAAAAAATTCCCCGCTCGGTCCATCGGCCGAACAACGCATAATCGCTGTAGCCGCGATCCATGGTCACAATCGAGCCGGGGTTGATCGGGAACCCATCGGCCATTTTTACGTCGCTGCGCCGGGCTTCGGTGATCAGAACGTAGCTGGGCATGTAATCGTCGTGATCGAGCAACACGTGGGCTTTCACGCCGCCCTTTGCCCGGCGGAACTTTGCCCATGGGAACATTTCCAGACAGAGGCTGATGGTGGTGGAATCGAGCGACAGCAGCTTGTTTTTGAAACGGAACTTCCGTTTACGTTCGCCCCGCCCTGCCTCGTCGCGGAAGCGCGCCAGCGCTGTGTAAAACACATCCTCGTAAAGCTCCGCAGGCCGGTGCCGATTGGCGTACGAGAGGGTGGACTTACTGGGAGCCACATCGATTCCGAGGTGGACCAGTTTGCCCAGGCAACAGGCCAGTCCATTGCAGATATCGCGCAGAGAATCGGCGTGAGCCAACTGGCAGAACAGCATCGCGACCAGTTGCGTCCTGCAACTGAAGCCCTTGGCCGCGCGCTCCGCGTTGTGTTTCTTTACGAGCGCTGCGAATTCAAGTACCGGGAAATGCTTCAGCAGTTGATTGAACAGACTCATTGCCTGTACCATCGTTTTGCCCTCCTGTTGGGGATTCGGTTCACCGAACAGCTCCGCAAAAAGATGGTTCGGCCCGGAACAATTATAGGAGGGCTTGTTTTTCGCTCAGTTCAAACTGTTTTGGACACGAGTGAATCTTGGTCGGATCTTCATTCCAGGCTCGGACGGCAGAGACTTTGCCGGCAGCGATTCCTCCATACAGAACAGGCGAGCCGGGTTCCACTCCGCCGACATAGCGAAGATAAGTGCGGTATGGGACCACGTGATGGCCCCATTGTTCGTTAGAAAATA
>DASXJO010000659.1:0-2276 GCA_036497385.1 Candidatus Angelobacter sp.
CTTGAGCCGCAAAGTGACTACCACTGGCAAGTGTTGTTGGATGCGCCGAAAGCAGACATCAAAGAGCGGCAGGAAATCGAGTGTACGGCAAGCGCAGACGGGAAGACGCTGGCGACAATCAAGGTTTTAGTTCAGCTGAGAAACGGCGGATTGCCGCAGAATTGATTTTGGAGTCCCTCGGCCATTGAGCCGCCACTTTGGCGGCTTGCGCGCAGGCAAAACGCCTACTCCGCATGGTTGTTTGCCGCCGGTCGATTACAATATCGCGTCGGAAAAAAGGAGATTGCGAATGCGCGCCGTGCTTTGCAAAGAATGGGGTGGACCGGAAAAGCTTGTGGTTAAAGACGTTCCTTCACCTTTGATTAAAGATGGCGCGGTGCGGATAGCTGTGCAGGCTTCCGGCATCAACTTTGCCGACCTTTTGCTGATCTCTGGTCAATACCAGGAGAAACCCGCATTTCCATTCACACCCGGCATGGAATGTTCCGGTACGGTGACGGAAGTTGGAGCGGGCGTGGCCACGTTGCGAGTTGGCGATCGAGTGATGGCATTGACCGGCACAGGCGCGTACGCTGAAGAAGTAGTGATCGACGTCAACCGCGTTTACAAAATTCCGAACAAAATGGACTTCATCTCCGCCGCGGGATTTCCTGTAACGTACGGCACTTCGCACGCCGCGTTTGACTGGCGCGCGCATTTACAGGTTGGCGAATGGCTGCTGGTGTTTGGCGCTGCCGGAGGCGTGGGGCTTACGGCGGTCGAAATTGGAAAAGCCATGGGCGCGCATGTAATTGCATGCGCCAACGGGCCGGAAAAATTGGCGATAGCAAAAGAACACGGCGCGGACCATTTGATTGACTATTCGTATGAAGACATCCGCGAGCGGGTGAAGGCCATTACTGGCGGCCACAATGCTGACGTGATCTATGATCCCGTCGGCGGTGACGCCTTTGACGCGGGCCTCCGCTGCATCGCCTGGGGCGGCCGCATGATTATTATCGGATTCGCTTCTGGACGCATTCCGCAGACTCCCGCCAATATCCTGCTGGTCAAAAACATTGACGTGATCGGCTTTTACTGGGGTTCTTATCAGGCGCGCAATCCTCAACTGCTGCGAGATTCATATGCCAAGTTGCTACGCTGGTTTGAAGAAGGCAAACTCAAACCGCACGTGTCACAACATTTTGATCTCAAGGATGTGGGGCAGGCCATGGAACTGCTGCGACAGAGAAAATCAACGGGCAAAGTGGTGCTGACGACCGGGTGCTGACGCTTATTTCTTCAATTTCTCGTCTTTTGCTTAGTTGTTCTCCGCGTCTGCGTACTCGAAATGGTGACGTCGCCTACGAAAGGAGGATTGAAAAAAAGATTGTTCTCCACAAATCCCACAGCAGGCGAATCATAGAAAATTCCGAAGGCAGTGCGGAACAGTGCGGATTGAGGTCTTTCCTTTACCAAACGGGTCCCACGCAATACCTACTCGCGGGCTACATTGAGGAATTGCTGATCGGCAACACGGCATGGGCCAGGAATCGAACAATCTGGCTGCAATCGGAAGTTTGCGGGGTTATCGAAGTTTGCGGTGGGGCCGCCATCTCGACCTGATCATCACGGACGAGCGCAGCTATCGAACGGAAGACCCGTTCGGGCGTCCTGAAATGGACGCCCTGGACGACAAAGACTTCCGCCAGTTCACCGCACAAGAAGTGATCGATATCCTGGATGGTGGCCGGGGCTATAACAATGGAAAACCTCCCGAAACCATACGCGCGGGAGAAAAGGAAATCCCCACTGAATTAACCGGCTCGCCTTTTGCCGCAGGCACAAACATCAGCGCTCTGGCCTCGCGGCCCGGCGGAGTCATTCTTCTGGCGTCGGATGCCGGCAACAATAAAGTGCTCGGCTTTCAGATCCAAAATAACGGCGCCCTGAGCCCTCTTCCCGGCTTTACCGTTGCGGCTGGAACTCAACCGGGAGCCCTGACCTTCACCTTCAATGACTTTGTTTATGTAGCTAACCGTAGCAGCAACAACGTATCCGCTTATAAATTTGACTTTGCCACTTCCACGCTTACGCCGATTGCAGGCTCACCCTTTGCAACCGGCACAAGCCGGTCGCGCTTGGCACCACAAGACCGCTACAGTTGTACGTTGCCGACCAGGGCTCAAGCGATCTCACCGGCTTCAACATTGACCAGAACACCGGAGCTTTGACCCAGATTCCAGGGTCGCCGTTCCACACACCCGCTCCGCCGAGTTCCATACAGACGTTGTTCG
>DASXJO010000660.1:0-4134 GCA_036497385.1 Candidatus Angelobacter sp.
CCATTTTTGGAACGATGCCGAAGAAAGCGCCGCCATCGCCCACATAGGTTCCGTCTGAAAGCGCCGTTAGCTCAAAGTCACCCAGTGCGATTGTCTGGTTCTTCAATGCTCCTACTCCGTCCCCAGGAGTTCGCGGTGGAAGTGCGACTGTATGCGGGTATACAGGTGGACGCGCGTTCCCGGACCGGAAATGCTATGCGTCTTGCGCGGATAAAGCTGCAAGTCAAACTGCTTGTCCGCGTTAATGAAGGCATTGATCATCTGCATGGTGTTCTGCATGTGAACATTGTCGTCACTGGTTCCATGGACTTCAAGCAGATGGCCCTTGAGGTTCGCCGCATACGTGATCGGTGAGCCCTTTTTGTAGCCTTCTTCATATTGCGGCACCAGGCCCGCGTAACGCTCCGTATAGATGGAATCGTAATCTCTCCAGTCAGTCACCGGCGCCACGGCAACTCCGGCCTTGAAGCGGTCAGAGTGCGTCATGGCCTCAAGCGTCATGTATCCGCCATAGCTCCAGCCCCACCAGCCCATGCGCGAACCATCCAGCTGCGGGAATTTTTGCAGCGCCTGGTCAATAGACGCGAGCTGGTCCTTCAGCTCAACTTCTCCGAAGTTGTGGATCAGGGACGCAGCAAATTTCTTCCCACGCGCGCCCATACCGCGGTTATCGACCACCAGAATAGCAATGCCATCGCGCATCAGGACCTGGTTGAAGAGAAAGTTCGCGCCACCCCACATGTCGCGGACGCTCTGTCCGTGGGGCCCGCCATAGGGATTATTCAGCAGAGGCACTTTTTTCCCGGCGCTGTCCGGCGGGAGATAAATAATGCCGCGAAGCACGGTGCCATCTTCAGCCTTGAAGTCAACAAACTGCGGCGGAATCAAATTGAGAGAATCAACGCTTTTGGACCGCCAGAAAACATCGCAGCTTCCGCCAACGTGGCAGAAAGAAAGCTGCGGCGGAGTCATTAGGGATGAGAAATGATCGACAAAGTACTGCCCGTTCGGGGCCAACTTGGCCTCATGCGTGCCGCCTTTCGTCAGGCACTCAAACGCGCTGCCATCAAGCTTTACGCTGCATAGATGTCGCTGGCGATCATCACCCGCGTTGGTGGTTACGAAAAGCGTATTCCCCACCTCACCTTCAACATCAAATACTTCGAAATCTCCCTTGGTGATCTGGTTGACCAGCTTGGCATCCGCCAGAACATTGGCTTTGTCGAACGAGTAGAGATAAAGATGGGTGTGGCCGTCGCGCCAGCTTGGCCAAGTAAACTTGTCTCCGGACTTAAGGAATTGGAGATTGTTGTCAGTCTCAATCCACGTGTCACTCTTCTCGCTAAGCACCCGCCGCGACTTGCCGCTGGCTGCGTCAATAAAATAGAGATCCAGCTGATTTTGTGCGCGGTTGAGCACCGTCGCCCAGACCACATAATCGTTTACCCAGCCAAAACGCGGCATGTAGATATCTTTGTCATCAGTCAGGTGAAACCACTTCACGGCTCCGCCGCCGGCGCTCACCACTCCGAGCTGAACGGCAGGATTGGGATCGCCCACCTTGGGATATTTTTCCTGATACACCGTGGGGTGCTGCGGAATGAAGTCCGTAATGGGGTACGTGGGGACTTTGGTCTGGTCCATTTGCAGCAGCGCAATCCTTCTTGAGTCCGGCGACCAGAAATAATTGCTGCGGACCTCCAACTCTTCGCTATAGACCCAGTCCACTTCGCCGTTCAGCAGATTGTCGTCGCCATTTGTGGTGAGCGCCTTCTCCCCGCCGCCATCAATATGCTTTACCACCAGATTGTGCTTGCGAATATATGAAACGCTCTTGCCGTCGGCGGAAAACTTTGGATCGGTGGCTGATTCGCCTTGCGCGCTCAGCGCGACATATTTACCCGACGCCAAGGTGAAGTACCAGAGCTGGCCGTTGGCGTCGAACAGGATATGCTCGGAATCCGGCGCCCAGTGATAACCCGCCACCCGATAGCGCTCGCGATTATCTTTCTCGCGATCGTCCTTGGATCCCGTAACCGGCGGCTTCATGGCGGCAATTTTCTCTGACGCCACCAAAACGGCTGGCTTGCCCGAGGTCACGTCAATGTAATAAAGATCGGCCTTATCACCTTGCTCCTGATGCAGAAAATAGGAGACCTTTTTGCCATCGGGACTCCACTCGATTGTGTCCGGCACGCGCCCGGTCAGCCCGGCAGGGGCAAAGATGGATTGGATAGTCAGCTCTTGCGCGGCGGCAACGGCAAAGGTGGCCGTCACAAGAAAAACAGAAAGAAAAAGCCTCTTCACAGGTGGTCTCCAGGCAGTGCGATGAAACCAAGAAGTTTAACACTTGGCAATTAGTCAAAACATTTCCACCGCAACGCAAAGATCGCAAAGAAAAGCGGCTTAGGCTAAGCCTGGAAGTGGGACCCTTCCCGCTCCTTGCGGTGAACTGACTTGACTGAGTGCTGATGACTGAATGCTGACTGCTGTTTACGGCTGCTCTTCCGTTCGTCTTCTCAGCCTCCGCGACTCATTCAGCAATCCCATGCTGTGCATCAAGTGCTGGAGCGTCACAATCCCTACCAGACGCTCCTGATCGACCACCGGGATCAGGCTAAGGCCTCGCGAAGTGAGCTTGCGGAAGGCCGAACCAAGCGATTCCGTGCGTGAAGCGATTTCAAAGGCCTTGCTCATTGCGCCCTGAACGTAGCCGTTTCCTTCAGCGCGGAGACGATCCACAATTGTCTGGCGCGTGATCACCCCGACAAGATCGCCGCCCCTGACCACAGGAAAATCATCCTGCAGGCAATGCACGGCCTTGTTTAAGGCGTCTTCCAAGGTGTCCGCTGGTGAGAGGATGGAAAACTCCGTGAGCATGATGTCTTCCATCTGCACCGCTTCCACCACGGTCTGGAACATTACGGTGCGCTCTTCCATTTGGGCCGCGATAAAAATGAAGAAGCCGATCAGCATCAGCCCCTGAATATTCAGGGCGGCCCCGGCCAGCATGAAGAGTCCGGCAAAGATCTGGCCCAGGCTGACCGCTCGACGAGTAGCCAGACGGAAATCCATGCGCCGCGCCAGAACCGCGCGCAGGATCCGTCCGCCGTCCAGCGGAAAGGCCGGCAGCAGATTTACAACAAATAGGCCTGCATTGATCCAGAAAAAGCTGCTGATCAGGTTCAAAGGCGTAACCAGCGGGGTGATGCGAAGCATGTGCGCTGTACCCATCGCGAGCATGACTGCAGCGGTTACACCGGCGAGAACCACATTCACCAGCGGCCCCACCAGCGCAATCAATATCTCTTTGCGCAGGTTGCGGGCGCTTTCTTCCTGGAGCGCGGGATCGCCCATCGCCAGCCCGCCGACTGGCAGCAGCACGAAACCTTTAATAGGAAATCCCTGGCGAGCGGAAACCCATACGTGGCCTAATTCATGCAACATGGCCGAGAGCAAAATCAACCCGGTAACTATAAAGACGCGCGTAATCACTCGCGGGCCGCTGCGATTGACCTCAACCAGCAGCAGGAACAGCAGCAGAACCACAAACGTGAGGTGAATGCGGATCTCTCTTCCGCCGAACCTTGCCGTGAATACTGACCAATTTCTCATTTGTTCCTGTCGCTACGCTCCAAAACCGCTTGGGAGTCTCGCTTTTCTAAAGAATCTTTTCGCACCTGCGGCAAGCAGCTCGCCGCGCAAGCCGGGCTCGCTGCTGGTACAGTGGCAACTGCCTATCACTGCGCTCCAAAACCGCTTGGGTGTCTCGCTTTCTTAAAAAATCCTTTCGCTGCTGCAGCGGGCAGCTCGCCGCGCGAGTCGGGCCAAGCCAATCTGTGATTCTATACGGTAAATTAGATGTCAGGCAGCGGAGTGCAGGTTCATGCGCGTGATCGCAGGAAAATACAAGAGCCGAAGACTGGAAGCGCCGCTAGGCATGCAGACCCGTCCCACCTCTGACCGGCTGCGGGAAACTCTCTTCAACGTGGTGGCGCCGCAAATTGAAGATTCCGTCTGGCTGGATGTGTTTGCCGGGAGCGGAGCCGTCGGAATTGAAGCGCTCAGCCGGGGCGCCCGCAGCGCTTATTTTGTGGAGTCAGCCAGTGCCGCGGCCCGGACCATCCGCAAAAA
>DASXJO010000661.1:0-23660 GCA_036497385.1 Candidatus Angelobacter sp.
AAATTTATGAAAATTCAGGTAAATAGCTGGGTACAGATGCGGCAGCTCTGGTTTAAAATTTGCCATCTAATGCCGATGTTGTATGTGTCTGACATCTGCACCGAAACAGGACCCGATGAGCGCTAAAAAGATTTTAATCACTTCGTCGCTTTTCCTGATGGCGCTAGCCGCCACACTGCCGGCTTCGGCTGCCAGCCGCTATACCACGCGTTATAGGCATCATCGCGGGCACGTTCGCCGCGTGGCCTGGAACCCTGTTCTGCGCGGCTCCATGGATTCCATGATCCGCCAGAACGAAGAAATTGACCGCTTGCAGCTTCCGCGTATTGCGGACAACGAACAGCTGCTTGAACTGGAACGCACGCAGGAACTGGTGCCGATCCAGGAAACGCGTGCGCTGCGCGTGAATGCCTCACTGCAGGCTGACAAGAGATATTGCCGTCCGTGGTGCAACCAGTTTCTGCAGGACATGAGCGAAGCGTATTACAAAGAGTTCCGCATTCCGCTGCAGATAACTTCCGCAGTGCGCACCATGGAACAGCAGCAGAAGCTGCGCCGCCATAATGGCAATGCGGCCCCGGAAGTGGGCGAACATGCTTCATCCCACCTTGCCGGCATCACCTTTGATTTGGCCAAGCGCGGTTTGACGCGCGCGCAGCACGCATGGATTGAAGAATACCTCAAGAACATGCGGGACCAGGGACTGGTGGAAGCCGCGGAAGAGCGCCGCCAAGCGTGCTTCCATGTGATGGTTTCAGACCGATATACCGAATGGCGTGAGGCGAACCAGCTGGCTGATAAAATTGCCAGAGAATGAACCTAAAACATTCGCTGCTTTGTTTTCTCCTGCTCTCAGGCTTAGCGCTCGCACAACATCCAGCTCCACATAAGAAAACCGCCAGGGCCGCGCCCGCAACGCGGCCCAAGGCTGATCCCGTCGCGGCAATCCATCAGTCTGCCCTCATCATTGATACGCACGCCGACACACCACAACGCTTTCTGGATGAAAACTTCGACATCGGGCAGAACACGCCTGTAACCCAAGGCCACATCGATCTGGACAAGATCAAGCAGGGCAATCTGGGAGCGGAATTCTTCTCCATATGGGTTGAGCCGGAATTCAAAGGACACTATTCCCAACGCGCGATGGACCTGATTGACAGCGTGTACCAGCAGGCGGCCCGACATCCTGACAAGATAACCATGGCGTTCTCTGCCGACGATATTGCCCGGGCGCATGACCAGCATAAGTTCGCCGCTTTGATGGGCATTGAAGGTGGCCACGCCATTGAAAATGACATGCGCCTGCTGCGCGATTTCTATCGCGTGGGCGTCCGCTACATGACCCTGACGTGGTCCAACACCAACGAGTGGGCCGACTCCTCCGGCGACATCCAGGACCCGAACGTCAAACACCATAACGGCATGACGGACTTTGGTAAGGACGTGGTGCGCGAGATGAACCGCCTGGGCATGATCGTCGATATATCCCATGTTTCCGATGCCACGTTTTACCAGGCGCTGCTGGTTAGCCAGGCGCCGGTGATGGCGTCACATTCTTCATCCCGCGAGCTGACCAACCAGCCGCGCAACATGACCGATGACATGCTCCGCGCCATGACCAACAATGGCGGCGTGGTGATGGTGAATTTCTATTCTGCCTTCATCGATGAGAATTACCGGAAGCTATCTTCCGATCCGGAGAAAATCAAGCAGCGTGATGCCGAAGTGGAGGCTTATAAGAAGGCGCATCCGCATCCGGATGGAAGTCCGGTCACATACGACGAAACCGCACCCATTGAGAAGAGATGGGCGGCGCAGTTTCCGCGGCCACCGCTGAAGTCATTGATCGATCACATTGATCATGTCGCTAAAATTGCAGGAATCGACCATGTGGGGCTGGGATCAGATTTTGACGGCGTTACTTCCCTACCTGAAGGGATTGATTCCGTCGCGGACTTGCCCAAAATCACACAAGCCCTTTATCAGCGCGGCTATATGCGCGAGCAGATCTTGAAAATTCTGGGTGGAAACTTTATGCGCGTAATGCGTGAAGTTGAGGCCACAGCCAAACGGCTTCAGGAGGAAGGCAAGGAGTCAGAGACGCTGAGCTTTGAAGACGTGGAGCTGATGGTCGGCAACCGGGTGAGCGCGGCGCAACTAATCGAGCGCATCAAGCAGCATGGAGTAAATTTTGATCTGACGCCGGAGCGCCGGACAAAGCTTAAAGCTGAAAAAGTGGACGACTCAGTGCTGGATGCGGTGATGAAGGCAAGGAAGAAGTAGGATTTGAGAGCTACCATTCCGAACCGCAGGTAAGGAATCTGCTGAGTAGAAAAGCAGATTCCTCGCTACGCTCGGAATGACAACATCTAGTGATGCTACTGCTTAGCTCCCGCCTTCCTGATGTAAATATTGCCGTTGAAATTCTTGAATTGGATTTCCTGGCCGCCACCGTTGATGGTCCCGCGCACGTTTTTATCAATATTAACTTTGTATTTCCCGCCTTTGCCGCGATTGTCCTCCACCGTTTGCTGCGGAGTATTCGGGAGCACTTTGACGTCAAAGTCACTGTAAACCTCGCCGTTATCCGTGCGCAGGCTTACGTTAGCTTTCAGGTCGGCCGGAAATGTCACATCAATATCGCCATTGAGAGAGCTGAAAGCCATGGGCTTCTGCGGGTCAATCCGATTAAATGTTGCGACCACATGGCCGTTCAGCGCATGGGCTACTACGCTTCCGCCGATATTTTTTAGATCTACTTCGCCATTCACATCGTTTATGTCCAGTTCCCCGTCAACCCCGCTCACAACAATATTTCCGTCATTCACTGTATGCAAAGAGACTGAGGTATGGGTTGGAACGGTGATCGTAAGATCAACGGTCCGCTGATAAGAATCAGTGCTGATTCGCACATTGTTGTTTTCTGCTTCAATGTTCAGGCCGGTGGAGGTCATGGGAATGCGCTTCATGCCTTCAGCGCGTCCGCCGGTGTGGGCCTCATCACCTCTTGCTCTGGCTTCCACGGTGACCTCTTTTACGTCTGCCCCCTTTACAGTGATGCTGCCGCTCACCAGGTGAGCCCGAAGCGTAACTGGGCGAGCTGGATCAGTAAGTGGCACGGTGACTCTATTGTCTGACTGTGCGCACAGGGGCTGCGCCAGTGCTAACAAGGCTGCTGCTGCGAGAGAAATAACGGATATAGAAGACTTAAAGTAATAGTTCATATGTGGTTTCCTTGGATTACTCATGGCGTTCAAGAACGCGTATGTCGCCATTGAGATTTTCTGCCTTAATTTCCGGCCCGCCGGAGCCGACGCGGCCTCCGGTAAATCGGTCTGACCTGAACACAAACTTTGTTCCATGCCGCTCACTGCTGACCGGTTGGGCCGGCAGCGAGGTCATTTCAAAGTCGCTATAGACTGCCCCATTCATGGTCTTAAAGCGGAAGTCGCCGGACAATCCTCGTATAAAATAAAGCTCCACGTTGCCATTGATGGTGGCGAAATCAGATTTCTCGCGCGGGTTCTCGCGGAATGCGACCTTCACTGGGCCATTTACGGTCTTGGCCACGCCTGATCCGGCGATGTTCTTCATCTCGATTCCGCCATTCACGTTGTGGACGGAGAAATCGCCGGTTACGTCCTGCACGCTAACGTGGCCTGAGTTGACGGTCTTCAGCTTGACTTCAATGTTTCTCGGCACCTGAAGCTGGAAATCCATCTTCACTCGATAGCCGCTATCACCGTGCCAATTGGTGCATCCGTTGTTGCCGTTTTCACATTTGCAACGGAAAGGGCCATTCACGTAAAGCTTTAAGAAATCGGGCTGGTCGGTGACGTCGAGCGTCACCTCTTTTTTTGCGGCATCCATGCGATCTTTGGACTCGGCAGAGATCGTCTTATTGACGACAAGCTGGACCTGATCGCTCTGTCCGCCTGTGACTTCAATGGAGCCAAAAATGTTATCGATCTCCAGGATTTTGTGGGCTGCGGTTAAATTGAAAGTCTTGCGAATCGTTTCCTTCTCTTCCAGACGCATACTTGAATCTGAATCATCATCGTCACCGGCGGCGTGGAGCGAGCCAGCGAACAAAGGCAAGAACAGCAAACCAACGGAATACATCAGAATGAATGCAAGAAATTTTTGCTTAATCACAGCTTCCTCCAATTCCTTTTTTGGCAATAACCATCCCTCGCTGCGCTCGGGACAAAAACTAGTTCAACTGCTGGATTCCCCAATCGACGCGTTTCTTTACCGTGGGATTCACATTGGGATCTTGCTGGAATCGTTTGAATTGCGGGACCGCGCTTTTGTCATGCAAATCCACCAACAGGTCAATCAGTGCCACCTGCACCATGGGCGACTGAGTGGTCTGGAGCACATCCACCAACTCGCGGCGTACCTCAGGCCGATCTGCGTAGCGGCTCAACGCGTCCAGTGCTGCCAGACGCACGTCCACGTTATTGTCAAAACGTACGGTGTGCATCAAAGCGCCTATCACTTTTGGGTCTGGCTCAGGCAAGCGCGTGGTCCAACTCACGCCTTCCAAGCGCTGGCTGGCCGATTGTTGCTGCAACATTGAAAGCGCAACGGTTTGCCGTGTCGCGGCAAGTTCACCCTGCAGATCTGCGAGCTGTTTCTGTACTTCTGGGTTACCGCCGCGGTCCGCATGCTTGCCAATGAAATATCCGCATGCCAGAAATAGGCAGGCCCACACAATCCCCGCTGCCGGCAATTGCCTCCAATTACCCAACCCCCACAACATTGGGACAGGAGTCTTGGTCTTTTCGGTCGCAAGACTACTTTTCTCCCAGCGGCCTTCCTGGTAACTCTCAAGCATCGCTTTAAAGCGCGATTCCAGCGCCGGGCTCGGTTGCTCATCCGGCAACAGCGCCAGTTTCTTCCACAAAGAAGCTTCCTCGCCGCAGGTGGCGCACTCCGCTAAATGCTTTTCCACTACTTCCACTCGGTCAGCCCTAAGTCTGCCCTGCAGATAGTCAGGTAAAAGTTCACCAATTTCTTCGCAGTTCATTGCACACTCCCGGGGGCAGGCCATGTTCCCTGCCGTCCCTTGCCGCGTAAAGCTTTTCCGCTCTCAAGCTGCTGGAATATTTGCCGCAGGTCCTGCAGCGCGCGATGCACCCTGGTCTTCACCGTAGCCACCTCGCAGCCCAGCAGCTGAGCAATCTCTTCATACTTCAGGTCCTGGAAGCGGCTCAAAACAAGAACTTCCCGCTTGTCTTCCGATATTTGCATCAGCGCGCTGTGCAGCAGCAGCGCTTCCTGGCTTTGCTGCGCCGTATCCACCGGAGCCACCGATGGGGACATCTCAGGTTCCAGGCTGGTTTCTGGGCGCCGTTTTCTTAGCAGATCGACTCGGGCGTTGCGGGCGATCTGGTACATCCATGCCCGGAATGCAGTTTCCGGCCTGTAGCTGTGGCGGTACTTGAGTATCCTGAAGAAGACTTCCTGCACCAGGTCTTCACTGGTTGTGCGCTCGCCGGTCAGCTTCAAGTAAAAATTGAATAAAGGCACGTGATAGCGCTCAAATAACACGCCCAGCATTTCGCCAACGCCGCTGCGTACCTGCGCCATAAGCTCTTCATCGGACATCGAGTTGGCCATCGGTGGCGGCAGGCGGTTATTTGTCCTTTCAAGGATGATTACCGCGGAAAGCTGAAAAGGTTCCGCGAAAAGCAAGCGGTCAGGCACCATGACGGCCGAAGGCTTTACTTCTAACTGCTCTCCATTTCTAATATTCGGTTACGTCCATACAAGGAGAGACGAATGGTGACTCGTGCAGCGTTGATTCTACTGTGTTTGGGCCTTACCGCTGGAGCGCAAAGCAAGCCGAAAGCTCCGGCTCAAGGAACGGCCCACAAAGCCGCGACTAAAGCCGCACCGGCCAAAGCAGCCGCAAGCAAAGCGTCCCCCACAGCCATCATCCATACTTCTGCTGGCGACCTGAAATGCACACTTTTCCCGGCGCAGGCCCCTAAGGCTGTGGCCAATTTCATTGGGTTGGCGAAGGGCACTAAGCCGTGGAAGGATACCGCAACCGGCAACACAGTGCATAAGCCTTTATACGACGGCACAATCTTTCATCGGACGATTCCGGAATTCATGATCCAGGGCGGCGACCCTTCCGGTACCGGCGCGGGCGATGTGGGGTTTGAGTTTGAAGATGAATTGCATCCGGACCTGCTTTTTGATCAGCCGGGACGGCTTGCCATGGCCAATCGCGGGCCGAATACCAACAGCTCACAATTTTTTATCACGGAGAAGGAAGTTCCCTTCCTCAATCCCTGCCTGGATCCCAACGGTTGCATGGGCGGACGCCGCGCACCCAACAGCGGCTATACCATCTTTGGCCAGTGCGATGAACCCAGCGTGGAGTTGGTGAAGAAAATTGCGCGCATGCCGTGCGGTGGGACGACTTGTACGAACAGCAATAGCCGACCCCAGAATCCGGTGAAGATCACTCACATTGAGATTCAGGGCGCAGGAGCAAAGCCGGCGGCCAAGAAATCGACGGGGAAAAAGGCGGCAACACCGCCTAAGAAGTAAACGGGATATTTAAGTAGCTTCTAAACGACTTTATCGAAACGACTTTATCGAGAGGAATAATTCATGGCACGCCAACCAGGCACATATGCGATTTTTGATACTTCTGAAGGCAAGATTGTTTGCCGTCTATTCGAAAAAGAAGCGCCCATCACGACGAAGAACTTTACCGACCTTGCCGAAGGCAAGCGCAGCTGGAAAGACAGCGTGAGCGGCAAGGGCGGTGATGGCCCGCTTTATAGCGGCACAATTTTCCACCGCGTAATTCCCGACTTCATGATCCAGGGCGGCGATCCCAGCGGTACCGGCATGGGCGGCCCGGGCTACAAATTCGGCGACGAAACCAAAGGTTCGCCTTATAAATTCGACAAAGCGGGCAAGCTGGCCATGGCGAATGCCGGTCCTGGAACAAATGGCAGCCAGTTTTTTATCACCGTGGCTGCTACGCCGTGGCTTACAGGCAATCACACAATCTTTGGTGAAGTGGTGGAAGGTCAGGATGTGGCAGACAAGATTTCCAAGGTGAAGAAAGGCGCTCAGGACCGTCCAGCAAAGGACGTGGTGATTAACTCCATCACGATTGAGCGGGCTGCATAAGACAAGCGTAAAAACAATATGGAGCCGGTGAAGGTCATCATCTTTGTGGCGGCTTTTCTGCTGCTGCTTGTGCTGGGACGGAAGCTCTCAGCCATGGGTGAGTCGTCGATAATGCCCGTTGCGCCGCTCCCAGAGTTGGCCGTCGATGAACCTGCAGTGGTAGCGCCGCGTCCAAAGAGAAAAGAACCGGCGGTCGTAGGCGCGGAGTTGCTGTTCCCAATCCATGTACCGCCGATCAATCGCGATGAAGACGGCAGGTACAACCGTCCGGAATTCCTGAACCATTATTTTGAAGAGACAGATTTGGTGCGCGGGCCTGAGAATCCGGCAGCGTTCTACGACGATTTCTATGTGCTGGTGCGTGACATAGAAAACGATCACACAGCGCTGTACAAATATTTTGTTGCGACACCGGCAGGACTGCAAAAAGCCATGGACGATGAACACCTGCCAGCTCTTTATCTTGAAGAGCAGGCGCTGATCGTTTCACGCTGGGACGTACAACTCATTCTGGACACAGCGGTGAAAGACATCATGAAGTCCTATGCCGAAAGAAAAGATGACAAAGAGATGCACGCGCTTCCCAGGGATGATGAGCGTTTCGAAATATGCTGAAAAGAGAAAAAGCCGACGCATAACGCGCCGGCCTGTTGAAGTCACAAAAGGTTTAGACGCCAATCACCTTCACCAGCTCAGCTACGGAATCGGCGCTCTTCTGCAAGGCCGCTTGCTCCTCTGAGGTGAGTTTGATTTCAATGATCTGCTCCAGGCCGTTGGAACCCAGCTTACACGGCACACCCACAAAAAGTCCCTTAATGCCGTACTCACCTTCAAGATGGACGGCGCAGGGCAGGATCTTTTTCTTGTCCTTGAGAATGGCTTCCACCATTTCTGTCGCCGCCGCCGAGGGAGCATAATACGCGCTGCCGGTCTTCAAATATTTCACAATCTCGGCGCCGCCATCGCGCGTGCGCTGGATGATGGCATCAAGCCGGTCTTTAGGGATCAATTCCGTGATTGGAATTCCGGCGACGGTGGAATATCGAGCCAGCGGAACCATGGTGTCACCATGTCCGCCGAGCACGAATGCCGTCACATTCTCCACGCTAACATTTAGTTCCTGCGCGATGAAGGTGCGGAAGCGCGCGGAATCCAGCACACCAGCCATGCCGATCACCCGGTTACGGGAGAACTTGCTCAGCTTGAATGCCGCCTGAGACATGGCGTCCAGTGGATTGGAGACCACGATCAAGATGCAGTTCGGCGAGTTGGCGATTACCTTGGCAATCACGTCCTGCATAATCTTGTAATTCGTGTTGAGCAGATCGTCGCGGCTCATGCCCGGCTTGCGCGCGATTCCGGCGGTGATCACAACAATGTCAGAATTCGCGGTATCGGCATAGTCGTTGGTTCCCAGAATGTACGAGTCGCGTTTCTCAATGGGCATGGCTTCCAGCAGGTCCAGGCCTTTTCCCTGAGGCACGCCTTCCAGGACGTCAATCAAAACAACGTTGGCCAGCTCTTTTGAGGCCACCCAATGAGCGCACGTTGCGCCCACGTTTCCTCCACCTACGATGGTTACTTTTTTGCGCATTCCTTTTCCTTCCTGAATTTTGCTGAACTCTACACTGCTGTTTTCTTGCGCCGGTCAACCATGTTTTCAATCATGTGTCCGGCAAACTCGCTGGTTTTTACCTTAGTTGAGCCGGGCATCAGACGCTCAAAGTCATAGGTCACAAACTTCTGCTGGATCGTGGCTTCCAGAGAAGTTTCAATCATGCGCGCCGCTTCTGGCCAGCCAAGATAATCAAACATCATTACTCCGGAAAGAATCACCGATCCGGGATTGATTACGTCTTTGTCCGCATATTTTGGCGCGGTGCCGTGCGTGGCTTCAAACACCGCGTGCTGGTCGCCCACATTGGCTCCGGGCGCAATGCCCAGACCGCCGACCTGAGCCGCACAGGCGTCTGAGATATAGTCTCCGTTCAGATTCGGCGTGGCCAGAATGTCATACTCCGCCGGGCGGATAATCACCTGCTGGAAGATTGAGTCAGCAATACGGTCATTGACCATGATCTTCTTCTTCCACTCGCCATTGCCGTGCGATTTGCCCAGTGTGTCGAGCACCTGCTTTACTTCCGCCTCAACTTCTTGCCTGAAGCTTGCCGGAGCGAAGTCCATTCCGGGCTCAACCATGGCGGCGTTCTGTTCCACGCTCAGATTTGGATTCTTATCTTTGTTGTCGAGAATCCAGCTTTCACGCTCCGTCACAATCAGGTCGCGGAATTCGTCGCGCGCAACTTCATAGCCCCACTCGCGGAATGCGCCTTCAGTAAACTTTTGGATGTTGCCTTTGTGCACCAGCGTCACTGAACGTCGTTTGTTCTTCACTGCGTGCTGGATGGCCATACGCACCAGGCGCTTGGTCCCAAAGATGGAAATTGGTTTGATGCCAACGCCGGAATCTTCGCGAATGTGCTTCTTGGTTCCAGCCAGCATGGTGTTATTCAGGTAATCAATCAGCTTTTTTACTTCGGGCGTTCCCTCTTTCCATTCGATGCCGGCATAAACGTCTTCAGTGTTCTCGCGGAAAATGATGACGTTGAGCTGGTCAGGATGCTTCACCGGCGAGGGTACGCCCGAGTAATAACGTACGGGACGAATACATGCATAGAGGTCCATGATCTGCCGCAATGCCACGTTCAGCGAACGAATGCCGCCGCCGATGGGCGTGGTTAGCGGGCCTTTGATGGAAACATGGAGATCACGCGCGGCGTCAACAGAGCCTTGTGGCAGCCAGTCTTTAAATTTGGTAAAAGCTTTTTCACCGGCAAAGATTTCATACCAGTGAATCTTGCGCTTGCCGCCGTAGGCCTTTTCCACAGCGCCATCAAACACGCGAACGGACGCAGCCCAGATGTCGCGGCCGGTGCCGTCGCCTTCAATGTAAGGAATAATTGGATTATCCGGAACCTGCATCTTGCCGCCGCTGTAAGTAATGGGGCTGCCTCCGGCTGGCAGTGGAACCCCGTTATAAGATGACGCCATGCTTCCTCCCCGAAATACATTCACAATGCAAACTTCTTACGTTAACATCGCAGCGGAGATGGCGCAAACGCTGTGACTCTGATCACAAGGGAGTTGCCCGCCCGCGCTCAACGAAAAGCCAAATCTCACCACGGAGACACTAAGGCACGGAGAAATAACAGCGGATGTCTCCATTGGGAACTATAATTCCCATCGATAATTTTTGACTGAAAGTGAGCCAGACCTGATGCGCCATCGATATGTGCACGCCCTATTGTTTCTGTTGTGCTGCAGCATGCCACTGTGTTTGGCCACGTCAGCGTTCGCCGCCGACAATCCTTACCTCTATAAAGTCACCCTGGTGCAGGCCGCGCCAGGCAGGCTGCTGGATTTAATCGATCTCTATAAGTCACATGCCGCAGAAATGAAACAGGCCGGCGATGAAGCGCCGCTTTGGATGCGACACAGCCAGGGCGATCACTGGGACCTGATGGTTATCTTTCCTGTTGGCAGCTATGCCGAGTATTACCAGCCCGCGCGAATCGCCAAGCGCCAGCAATCGCAGCAGGCGGCTAAGCTCGACGAAAAGTTTAAAGAGCAGATCGCGTGGCAGGAAGACTTGTTTGCTTATGGGCCTCCGCTGGCTGATCTGCGGAAAGCTTTTGCCGATGGAGCATTTTTTCACGTGGAAATGTTTGTGGCGCTTCCGGGTAAGTTTGCCGACCTGTACAAAGAGCGCGAGATGGAAAATACCTATTCGAAAGCGCTGAAGCAGCCGGAGAATTTTATATTTGTCCGCGACCAGGGATCCGCGTGGGACATTTTCACCATCGGAGTCTTCCGGGACTTGAAACATTATGCCGAGAGCGCAGACGCTTTACCCAAAGACCAGGAAGCCGCCGCAAAAGCCGCCGGCTTTGAGTCGCCCAGCCAGATTGGCCCATACCTGCGGCGATTTATCCGCGAGCACCATGACACGCTGGCGGTGGGGATCAAGTAGCCTGTTCTTGCAAGCCGCAGGCGGGGGCGCCTGCGGTC
This sequence comes from Candidatus Angelobacter sp., assembly GCA_036497385.1. Lineage (GTDB taxonomy): Bacteria > Acidobacteriota > Terriglobia > Terriglobales > Acidobacteriaceae > Angelobacter. The sequence continues at coordinate 11,233 of DASXJO010000661.1, forward strand.
CACAAGTCTTATCTTTACTTCGCCATGGCTTTCTCAACTTCGTCGGCAGTGCGGGGCAAGCCGTGGCTCAGCATGATGAGTTTGCCGTCCTGGCCAACGGCGAACAAATCTTCAATGCGGACGCCGAGTTTTTCTTCAGGAATGTAAATCCCCGGCTCAAGCGTGAACACCATGCCTTTATCGAGCGGCAACGCTGGATCGTTGGCATCATGCACGTTCAAGCCCACGTGATGTCCCAGCCCGTGAATGAAATATTTGCCGAGCGGTTCGCCATGCAGGTCTTTGCCGTGGGTGTTGATGTAATCAAACGCCACCTTATAGAGCGAATCGGGATCGGTGCGATTCGTGGGCAGCTTAGACTTCCCTGCCTGAAACGCCTGCATCGCCGCTTCTTGTGACGCCAGCACAATGTTGTAAATCTCACGCTGGCGGGCGGTGAACTTGCCATTGACGGGCGCGGTGCGTGTGATATCGGTGGCATACATTGAGAATTCACCGCCCACGTCCATTACCACTAGATCACCGTCCTGCATGGTGCGATCATCGGCTGAGTAGTGCAGCACCGTGGAGAAGAAGCCTGAACCTACAATGGGCGCGTAAGCAGGACGCTCACAGCCGCGCTTGCCAAACTCATATTGCATCAGCGCGGAGATTTCGCGCTCGTTCACTCCGGGATGAATGGCCTTCAAGGCGGCGAGATGTGCCGCGACCGACGCGTCGCTGGCGCGCGAGATCATCTTTAATTCACCGGCATCTTTTACGGTGCGCAGGCGTGCAATCAGCGGCTTGGCGTCTTTGAACGAAACGTAATTGGGAAATGAGTTGCCACGACGCAGCCATTCCAGCGGGCCGGTTGAGGCTGTGGTGAGACCGTTGGCGCCAAGATCGGAATAAACCGTGGCACGAGGCTGGGGCAAAAGCTTGAGCAGTTCGTCATGCATTTTGTCCAGGCTTTCGACTTTGTCAAAACCGGTCTGCTGCGGCGCTTGCGGATTCTCAGGGCCTAACTTGGGGCCCGTCCATTTTTCCTGCGTTACATTATGCTCGGCCAGAAAAAGAATTTCCACGTAAGGATTGGAATTGATGAGCAGCGCCGCGCCGGGTTCCAGCCAGCCTGTTAGGTAGAAGAAATTATCGTCCTGGCGAAATCCATAAAGATTGTTTGGGCCTTCAGCCTCCGTGGGAGCAAACAGGACGAGCGCGCCGCCTTCCATCTGTTTGGCCAGCGCCGCGCGGCGAGCATGATAGTCGGCATTGTTCTGGCGCTCAGTTGCGCCGGCGCAGATGCAGGCGGCGAGGATACCCAGGCATATCAATAAAGATTGCTTACGCATGCTCATTCTGTTTTCTCCGATAAACGCAGCGAATTCTATCACGCGGCGTGCAGCACGCTGGCACGGTCGTGCGCGGCAAGTTTACGATGTCTTGCAAATTAAGATTGCCTATAATGGGCAGCGATGAATTCCGATTCAACGCTGTTGCAGGGAGTAAAGATCGTAAGCCTGGCCCTGAATGCTCCCGGGCCTGTTGCCGCGGCGCGGCTGACGAAGCTTGGCGCTGAGGTCACTAAAGTCGAGCCCCCGACTGGAGACGCAATCAAGACCGCGGCCCCAGCGTGGTATGAGTCTCTCTGCCAAGGACAGACCGTATTGCGCCTGGACCTTAAATCTCCTGAGGGGCGGGCAAAGCTGGACGAATTGCTGGCGCAGGCGGATTTGCTGCTGGCTTCATTCCGGCCATCGGCTTTGCAGAGGCTGGAATTGGATTGGGAGAGCCTGCACACGCGCCATCCCAAATTGTGTTTTGTGGGGATCATTGGGTATCCTGCGCCGTTCCAAGAGCGTACCGGACACGATCTGACTTACCAGAGTGACTTAGGGCTTCTGCGGCCGCCGCAGATGCCGCCAACATTATTTGTTGATTTGGCAGGAGCCGAAAGGGCTGTAAGCATGGCGCTGGCGCTTCTGAACCGTGCCGCACGCGGCGGCGACGCGGGTTGCGCATGGGTTTCTCTGCATGAATGCGCGCGAGATTTGGCAGCGCCGTTCAAGGCTGGTCTTACCGCGTCCGGCGGACTGCTGGGAGGAGCGTATCCGCTTTATGGCTTCTACCGCGCAAACGATGGATGGATTGCGATTGCGGCGGTGGAGCCGCACTTCGCGGAACGATTGTTAGCTGAACTGGGCCTGAAGAAAGCGGACCGCACGGCGCTTGAACAAATCTTCCGCCAGCGCAAAGCGGCGGCTTGGGAAAAGTGGGCGGCGGAACTCGACCTGCCGCTGGTGGCGGTGCGAGAGGCAGAATGAAGTGGCATTGAAGTTTTGGTCGTAAGTTTGCGCTGGAGTGACGGGTAGCCTCTCCGCCGTGTACGATGTTTCGTCAACTCCTTAAAGAAGAAGGACAACCGACTGTGTTTGAAAAGAATTTACTGTCAGGAAAAAGGATTCTGGTCACCGGGGGCGCCACCGGTCTGGGTAAGAGCATGGGCAAGCGCTTTTTGGAGTTGGGCGCGTCGCTCTTTATTTGCGGCCGGCGTGAAGACGTGCTGGCGGAAGCAGCCGACGAGCTGCGCAAGAGTACCGGCGGAAAAGTAACAACTTTTCCCTGCGACGTCCGTAACAATGATCGTGTGGAAGCGATGATCGACACCATCTGGCAGGACGGGCCGCTGGACGCGCTGGTAAACAACGCCGCCGGTAATTTTCTCTGCCGCACGGAAGAGCTTTCTATTGGAGCATTTGAAGCTGTGATTGGCATCGTCCTTATGGGTACCATTCATTGCACCATGGCGTGTGGCAAGCGCTGGATTGCAGAAAAGCGCAAAGCCAACGTGCTGAGCATTACCACCACCTACGCAGAATGGGGCTCGGCGTATGTGGTGCCATCGTCGGTAGCAAAGGCCGGGGTGCTGAATATGACGCGCAGCCTGGCTGTGGAGTGGGGAAAATACGGAATTCGGTTCAATGCCATCGCGCCGGGGCCAGTGCCGACGGAAGGCGCATTCTCACGATTGATGCCGGTGAAGTCGCTGGAAGAGATGGCCAAGAAAAAAAATCCGCTGGGCCGTTTTGGCACGCATGAAGAGCTGGCCGACCTGGCTGCGTTCTTGGTGAGCGACAAGTCAGGCTATGTGAACGGTGAGCAGGTGGTTATGGACGGCGGCGAGCAACTCAAAGGCGCAAGCGAGTTCAGCCATGTGGGTGACATGCTGACGGAAGAACAGTGGCAGATGATGAAGCCGAAGAAGAAGTCGTGATCCCGCGCGCAATGCCCGGCAGGAAGCCTCAGGCAAGAAAAAGCTTGCACAAGACAGTCCGGTTCCAGCTTGCAGCATTCCTGGCCATCGCCCACAAAACGCGTTCTTGCAATTACAATTCCTGTGACGCAGTTAAACGCACTTCTTAAAGGAGCTCTCATGGCTGGAGTGAAGTTGGTGGTGATGTATCCCCGTCCCAAGGATGTTGATGCGTTTGAAAAGGTATACCAGGCAGAACACGTGCCGATGGCAGTGCAAAAGCTGAGCGGAAAAACCAAGCTGGTGGCTACCAAGGTGGTGGGATCGCCGCAGGGCACGGCCCCCTTTTACCGCATCGCGGAAGTGCACTTCCCTTCCATGGAAGCATTGCAGGCGTGCGCTGCGTCTGAAGGCGGCCAGGAAACGATTGGGCACGCGATGAAGATTTCGTCGGGCGGTCCGCCGGTCATCATGATTGCAGAAGAACAGTCTTTTGACTTCTGAGCAGACGCTGCCGGCCCGGCACTTACTCAATAGACAATTCATTTTCCTGCGACCGCACTTTAGCGCGGCGCATCCAGGTGTCTATGAAAGCGATTCAAGTACAAAAAACCGGCGGACCAGAAGCGCTGACGCTGATGGATCTGCCGGTCCCAAAGCCCAAAGCGAATGAAGCCGTGGTGAAGATTGCGGCGATCGGCGTTAATTTTATTGACGTCTATTTTCGCGAAGGGCGTTACCCCGCGCCGTTGCCGTTTGTCGATGGACAGGAAGCTGCCGGAACGGTGACTGAGGTAGGCAGCGAGGTCAAAACAGTCAAGCCGGGAGATCGCGTCGCATATACCGGGGTGATTGGCGCTTACGCTCAGTATGCGGCCGTGCCTGCGGACCGCCTGGTGCACGTGCCGGATAAAATCACTGACCAGCAAGCCGCAGCAGCCATGCTGCAAGGAATGACTGCGCACTATCTGGTGAACAGCACGTATCCCCTGAAGAAAGGTGAGACGGCGCTGATCCACGCGGCGGCCGGCGGGGTGGGATTGTTGCTGGTGCAGATGGCCAAGAATATCGGCGCGCGCGCTATTGGAACGGTGGGCACTGAGGAGAAAGCCAAACTTGCGCGTGAAGCCGGCGCGGACGACGTCATCTTATATACGCAGCAGGATTTTGAAGTCGAAACCAAACGCCTGACCGATGGCAAAGGCGTCCACGTGGTGTATGACGGTGTGGGCAAGAGCACGTTTGAAAAAGGGCTGAATGTGCTGCATCCGCGCGGCTACATGGTGCTTTTTGGAGGCGCCAGCGGAGCGGTCCCGCCGTTTGACCCGATTGCGCTCTCGCAAAAAGGCTCATTGTTTCTCACGCGGCCCAGTCTGGTCAATTACATTGCCACGCGCGAGGAACTGGAGCAGCGCTCCAGTGATGTGCTGGGCTCAGTCGCAGCCGGCAAGCTGAAGCTGCGGATCGGGCACATCTATAAGTTGGAGGAAGTGCAGCAGGCACATCGCGATCTGGAAGGTAGAAAGACGACGGGAAAGATTTTATTGACGCCGTGAGAGTGAGACGTAGCAATGCTACGTCTCTACGTCGGGTTTAATGTCGCCCAAACGCGTTGATGTGATGCTCGCGGCGAACCTGTAAAAGTGAATTGAGGAGAAGCATGTCCACCCTGGGATTCATCGAATATGAACAAGCGAGCCCTGAAGTGCGCGCCGTTTATGACGACATCAAGGCCACGCGCAAGATCGACAAGGTCACAAATTTCTGGATGGCGCTGGCGCATGATCCTGTACGGCTGAAGCGCGTATGGGAGGACACAAAAAACATTATGACGGCGGGCGCGCTTGATCCGCTGGTGAAAGAATTGTTGTATGTAGCGGTGAGCGTGAGCAACCAGTGCGACTACTGCATTGCCGCGCATACTGCGTCCGCGCGCAAGAAGGGCATGACCGACGCGATGTTTAACGAAATGCTGGCCGTGGTTGGCCTAGCAAATTCCAATAACCGGCTGGTGGCGGGACTTCAGGTGGAGATCGACGAGCAATTCAAAGCGATTGGCTGAGTACGATCTTCACGCTCCATTCTTCTTGCCAGCCTTAAATCTTTTTACAAAAGAAATAAACGATGCCAGGGCAGATGAGACAAAACCATCGTGCCGGCGAATGAAGACAGTTTCAACCCTCGAATCCGCATGTGGCAACCGATGGACAGCAATCTCGCCACGCCTGTTGGCTTCATGAACCAGCGCTTTCGGCAGCATGGTTACACCCAGGCCAGCACCAGCACAACCCAGAATGCCATCAAGCGTGCCGAATTCCATGACGCGTATCGACCGCGCGCCTCGGGACTGCAGAATCCGCTCCAACTTGGTGCGATAAGAGCAGCCCTCACGGAAAACCAGAATCTTCACGTCGCCTAAGCTACAGAGATCACGTAGGCTGCGGACACCTGGAGCGGACACCAGCACCAATTCTTCGACAAAAATCGTTTCTTCAACAAATTCCGGCCGTAACGTGGGTCCGGCAACGAACGCGCCTTCCAGTTTGTGGGCCAGCACATCCTGCGAGAGTGCCAGGGTGGTACCAGTGATAAGAGAGAGATCAACCTTCGGAAAGAGAGCGCCGTATTGGGCCACGAGTTGCGGCATCCGGATCGCTGCGGTTGTTTCCAGCGTACCCAGTCGGAGAGTTCCTTCAGGCGGTTGATCCGCATTGGCCACGGCGTTCCGGGCTTCAAGCAGAAGGCCCTGCGTCTTGATGGCGTATGGGAGCAATCGCTCTCCGCCGCGAGTGAGTGTTACTCCACGACGATTACGATGCAAAAGAGAGACGCCAAGCTCCGCCTCCAGCGCCTTGATATGCATGGTAACGTTCGATTGAACGGTGTGGAGAGCTTCTGCCGCTCGGGTGATGCTGCCATACTGCGCGACTGTTGAAAACACGCGAAGGTGTGTGGATTCCAAAGCCAGGGTCCTTTCTGACATCATAAAACAAGATGACTACGATCAGATCAAATCATTTTACAAAATGTCTGGTGTGAGTGAATCTAAAAGCGGCAGGCATTTAGTCTGATCAGTTGGATGGACATTACAAAGAGAGGTGAAACGGTGAATCGCGGAACATTAAGGGAAAGACTAGGCATGACCATTCCAGTGGTGCTGGCGCCCATGGGCGGAGGCCCATCAACGCCTGAGCTGGTGGCGGCCGTTTCCAACGCGGGCGGACTGGGATCGCTGGCCGCGGCTTATTCCAACGCCGAGCGCATTGAACAGGATATTGCCGCCATCCGGAAGCTCACGACAAAGCCATTTGCCGTGAACCTGTTTTCACCGCAGGCGCAGTTGCCGCTCAATGATGGCGTAAATGTTGTCGCCGATTTTTTGCGTGTCTATCACGAGCGGCTAGGCTTGAAAGCGCCTGAGCTTCCGCAAAAACCAATTGAAAATTTCGACGACCAATTGGATGCCGTGGTCAAGGCGGCTCCGCCAATTGTGAGTTTCACGTTTGGGCTGTTACCGCCGAAGGCCAGTGATCGGCTCAAGGCGCAAGGCACGTATTTGATGGGCACAGCGACCACGTTGGATGAAGCCAGGCAATTGGAACGAGCGGGTGTGGATGCGGTGATCGCGCAAGGCAGTGAAGCAGGCGCGCACCGCGGGACGTTTGCTGTTCCGGCCGAGGAGGCGCTGATCGGCACAGTGGCGTTGGTTCCGCAGGTAGTGGACGCCGTCCGCGTTCCGGTGATTGCTTCCGGCGGCATCATGGATGGGCGAGGTCTGGTCGCGGCATTGGCGCTCGGCGCCAGCGCTGTGCAGATGGGAACAGCGTTCCTGGCCTGCAAAGAAGCGGGGACGAACGCTACGTATCGTGAGGCACTTAAGCACGAGCGCGAGAGCCGCACAACGCTCACGCGCGCTTTTTCCGGACGTATGGCCCGCGGGCTGAGGAATGAGTTCATCGAAAGGTGGAATGCGTCTGGGCTTGAACACCTTCCGTACCCCTGGCAAAACGCATTTACGCAGGTTATGCGTCGGGCAGCCGCGAGCGCGGGACAGGCGGGCCTTCTTTCTTTGTGGGCAGGGCAGGGCGTGAGCATGTTGCGGGAAACAACAGCCGCGCAGTTGATGAAAGAATTGCAGGATGAGATGAAGCAAGCGTGGTCGAAGCTGAAAGTTCAGATGGAGTAGCGAGTCCAATTCGATTTAGCTAAAGCAGTTCACGTAGATTTCGAGCAGAAACACAAGGTCCCTCACTCCTACTTGCGCGCTGAAGAAAACGCGCGCTTCGTTGACGGAGTTCGGGATGACGAAATGATTAGACGGAGTTCGGGATAGCGAAATCAGTAGGCGGAGTTCGGGATAACGAAATCATTAAAGCCTAAATAATCCTGAACCGCTCTATAGACCAAGATAAGCGGCACGGACCATTTCATTGGTGAGAAGATTTTTGGCTTCGTCGGCCAGCAGCACCGAGCCGTTTTGCACCACGTAGCCGCGATCAGAGATGCTCAGGGCGCTCACTACATTCTGCTCGACGATCAGCATAGTAATGCCGGTGCGCCGGACTTCCTGAATCTTTTCAAACACTTCTTCAACGATCTTGGGAGCTAAGCCAAGAGAAGGTTCGTCGAGAAGAAGAAGTTTCGGTTGGGCCATGAGTCCACGGGCAATAGCCACCATCTGCTGTTCGCCGCCGGAAAGAGTTCCGGCCAACTGATCGAGCCGCTCCTCGAGTCGGGGAAACAAAGCGAGCTGCTCTTCCATCAGGCGTTTTACGTTGCCGCGAGCCCGCGGAGTGTACGCACCGAGCGACAGATTTTCTTTCACCGTCATGAAAGGAAAAACCTGGCGGCCTTCAGGGACGTGGCTTACGCCGCGGGCAACCATGTCATGCGCGGGAACGCGTGAGACATCCGTGCCGGAAAAACGTACGGCTCCGCTGGCCGGCGGCTTCATACCGGAAATCACACGCAAGATCGTTGTCTTCCCTGCTCCGTTTGCGCCGATGAGCGTAACAATTTCACCGGCATTTACCTGGAGCGAGATATCAAACAGCGCCTGCAAATCACCATAAAAGGCCGTGACCTTGCTGAGTTCCAGCAAAGGCGCGCCCGCTGTTGGAGTGAGAGAGCCTGCGGGCGTGCTCACTGCGTCAGCTCCTTGTATTTAGGTCCGAGATACGCTTCGATGACCTCAGGCAGCTTCACTACTTCAGCGGGCGCACCTTCAGCGATTTTTGCGCCGTAGTCGAGGACGATAACGCGATGCGCAATTTTCATCACTACTTGCATCACGTGCTCCACGCCGCCGACGACGCTAACACCCCATTCCGGCAGACGCTTCACCAGTTCCGCCAGACCGAGCGCTTCACTGGTAGTAAGGCCGGAAACAACTTCATCGAGAAGGATAAGTTTGGGCTTGGTCGCCAAGGCACGGGCGATTTCAAGACGCTTGAGCGCGGCCAGCGGCAATCCCTTGGCAGAGAACTTGCTGAGGTGCGACATCTGAAGAAAGTCGAGAATCTTTGCCGCTTCCTGCGCCGCATGGCCCAAGCTGCGGGTATGCATGAACGAGCCCAGCATCACGTTTTCCAGCACGGTAAGGCTGGGCAGGGGCTTCACGATCTGGAATGTCCGTCCAATGCCAAGGCGGGCGGCGCGGTCCGGCGACATTTTGGAAATGTCTTTGCCCTGAAAGCGAATGATACCTTCACTGGGATGAAGAAATCCGCTGATCAAATTGAAAACCGTGGTCTTGCCCGCGCCGTTGGGACCAATGATGAAAAGTATCTCGCCTTCGTTCATCGCCAGTGAAACGCCTTTAACGGCCCTGAGACCGCCGAAGCGCTTGGTGACATTCTGCATTTCCAGAATCGGCGTCATTGGGCTGCTCCGCCCAAGGCTGCCTGGGGCTGAACGTCCTTGGGTGGTTTGATTCGTTTGCGGAAACGATGCTGCAAGCCGCCGACAATACCTTCCGGCATGAACAGCACCACCACGACGATCAATACGCCATAAATCAGGAGGTGGCTTTCCTGAAAGACGTTCTTGAAAGCTTCTGAAGCGCTCAGCAGCAGCACCGCGCCCACAATCGGGCCGAGCAATGTTCCGGCGCCGCCAAGCATGGTGATGATGGCAATCTGAATGGAAAGATCTATGGTGAGAATGCTGTCAGGGACAATGAACTGAAATGCGCTGCCGTAAAGAGCGCCACCCAAGGCAGTAAGAAAAGCGCTCAGCAGCAGCGAATACAATTTGCAGCGCGCAGTGTTGATACCTACGGCGGCGGCAGTGTCTTCATCTTCGCGAATGGCCATAAGGTAATAGCCAAAGCGCGAGCGCGAGACCCAATAGTTGGTTAGGAACGAGATTACGGCCAACGCTACAGCGGCGAGATAAAAAGAACGCCAGAATGTCCTGCCGACAAAGAGCGGAGGCATGGTCAGACCAATGGCTCCGCCGGTGACGTTTAGATTGGTGGCGGCAAGTCGCAGGACTTCAGCAAAAGCAATGGTGGCAAGCGCGAAATACGGGCCACGAAGCCGGAAGGAGATCATGCCAATTACAGCGGCAAACGCAGTTGACACCAGCGCAGCTAGAAAAGCGGCGATCCAGACGGGAACGCCAAGGTCAGTAAAGATCGCGAGGCCATAAGCGCCTACACCGAAAAATGCGACGTGCCCAAGGGAAAGCTGTCCTGCGTATCCTCCCACAAGATTCCAGGCGAGCCCGAGAGCGGCGAACAGCGTAATGCGAAAGAGCACCTGAAGCTGGTAATTGTTGCGAATGAACCAGGGCATCCGCGCCCACACCAACAAGACGACAAGCGCTACCCAAAATTTCCAGCTTTTTAAGAGGCTCATGCGCGCTGCCTCCCAAAGATTCCGGCGGGCTTGAAGGAGAGCACCAGGAGAAATAGAACGAAGTCGATGATCAACGCCCACTGGTTACCGAAATAAAGGCTAGTCAAGCTTTCAGAAAGGCCGAGCACCAGACCGCCGAACGCAGCGCCTTCAATCGAGCCCATGCCTCCGAGCACGACCATGACAAAGGCTTTGGTGGTGTAGTCTTCACCGACGCCGGGGAAAAGATATAGCCGCGGGAGCAAGAGTCCTCCGGCGATGCCTGCAAGAGCCGTCCCCAAAGCAAAGCTGATGCCCTGAATGCGCACAAGATTGATGCCCATGAGCGGCGCAATTTCAGCATTTTGCGAAATGGCGCGCAAGGCCTGACCGGTACGACTGCGGACGACGAAGGCGCGCAGTCCGATGACAAAAGCAACCGCAATCGCAAACGAAAGGACCTCAGCGGCATTCGCGCCAAACGGACCAACATGCACGCTGCGATTGATGAGGTCGATATTGGTCTGGCGATAGTCGGCCTTGAAGATGAGCTGAGCCGCGTCAGTAAGAATGAGGCCAATGCCCATTGTCATGAGAATCTGCATGAAATGCGAGCGATCACGAATGGGCCGGATCAGCGCCATATAAATCAGGTAGCCAAAAATAAAGAGTGCGATGCCGGCGGGCAGAAATCCAATGTATGGATTGAGTTTGAAATAGTCAAAAAGAACATACGTGGCGTACATGCCGACCATAAGAAAAGCGCCATGAGCAAAGTTGACGATGCGCATGACGCCAAAAATCAAGGCCAACCCCATGCCGATTACGGCATAGAGCGCCCCGGTCAACAGACCATCAGCACAGGCTTGTAAGAAGCGAACCAAATTTGCTCCACGTTACGACGCTCAGGGGCTAAAAGCCCGGAATATTTCTAGTTCGCTCTCTCAGTCCGCATCTCCGAGGAATAGCTCCACTGTCGGCGCGCGGTTTCAATCCGATATCGATTCCGAAAAAGTGTCATAGAGAGAAAGCTTTGAAACCTAGCAGTGCTACGTCTCTACGTCCCGGTTTGATCTGGACCTTCTGTTCTTCGTCTCGCTTACAGTTTCATTCCCGCAACTCAAGTACTACCGTTTGGACCAAACCGGCGCGGGAATAATAGGCTTGGCTTCCGCCGCGTCCGCGGGAAAGACCACGCGATATTGACCCTTTTGCACTTGCGTGATCAGGACTGGATGCTGGTTCTGTCCGTTATCAAACTTGATAGGACCAAACGGAGTGGAAGACATGTTGATGTTCTTGATGGCGTCGCGAATCTTGGCGGGCTCCAGCGACTTAGCATTGTTGATGGCCTGAGCGGCGACGTGCAACGCCGCATATGCCTGGATGGCATGGTAAGCCGGATGAGACTTGAAGCGCTTGAAATACTCGGCATCAAATTCTTTTGAGCCTGCCCACTTTGCTTCCGGCAACCACTGCGAAACGGAGAACGTGTATTCGGCATTTTTGCCCGCGCCCTTATCGGTGGGAAATTCCGCAGCAGCAAATCCAGTGCCGGATGAAGTGTAGTAGTTGGGGTTCAGATCCACTTCCCTGGACTGGCGCATGAGCGTGGTGGCATCGAGCAGGTACGAGCAAAAATAAATCACATCGGGATTTGCCTGCTTCACGCGCTGCAAAACGGCTTTGTAGTCTGGCGACTTGGCTTCATACGACTCAACGGCTACCAACTCAATGCCCGCTTCTTTTGCAGCCGCCGTCATCGCTTTCATGTTCGACTGGCCGAAGTTGGTATTCTCATAAACAATCGCCATCTTCCTGGGCGCGCCGTTGGCCTTTAAGAATGCAATGGTCTCTTTGGCGTAATCATTGGCGCCGGCACAGACGCGGAAAATCCATGGCGACTTGGAATCCATTACGTTATCGGCCGTGGCTGTGGGGATGATGAGCGGCGTCTCTCGCTGCGAGACCGCAGGCACAATGGCTTTGGTGCTCTCACTGGAATAAGAGCCGAGCAGCACGGGGACCTGATCCTGGTCAATCAGCTTGGAAACACCTTGCACGGCTTGGTCGGGCTTGCTCTGATCGTCATAAAAATCAAGCTCAATTTTTTTGCCGAGAACGCCGCCTTTAGCATTGATCTCATCGAGCGCGATGGCATAGCCATTTTTGTGCGCTTCACCGAAAGCGGCCAGGCTGCCGGTGAGCGAGGTGATGACGCCGATTTTGGTTTGTCCAAAGGCTGGAGTGATGGACGCAAGAAACAGAATAGCTAACGCAGCGATTGCTTTGAAGCGCATAAACCCCCACAGTTTTTTGCTGATGATCGCCGAGCCCGAGAATTATACAACCTG
>DASXJO010000662.1:0-5858 GCA_036497385.1 Candidatus Angelobacter sp.
TCCTTAGTTCCTGCTCATCTATATACCTCAAAACAATCGCTTTGCGCAGATTCACGCAAATTGCATTTAGTTTTCATTGCGCGTTAACCGGCCACTGTTATTCTCGTCTAATAAAGTAACCCTCAGAAAAGGTGTTGTATGGCATCTCAGGCAGTAAAGGCGCAAACGGCGGAAAACAAAGTCAACAATTTGCTTATCAGCATGGGCCTCAACGTGGATGAAGCCGTCAATCGGGCGATTGCGGGCCTTCTCCATGCGGACTCACACGTGGTTGCGGGCGTTCTGGAAAGTTCAATAGCCATTCAGGAACTGGAATTTGCCTTCGATCAAGAGGTCTTTTCAGCATTGGAACGCGGATCTCTGGCATCTTCGGAAGCCGGGCGTCTCACCTCGGCTGTAAACATCAGCAAAGACCTCGCTCAGCTCGGCGTTTTGGCCGCGAACCTGGGACGCAAGGTTTCGGAAGTGGGAGAACATCATGAGCATGAGGATTTTTCCCGGCTTCAACCGCTTGCTATCGCCGTCTCTCATCTCTGCCGGCAAACCCTGCGCTCGCTGGTGCGTCTTGATCCGGTGCTGGCCCGCAACGCCGCTCAGGGTGGAGTTTCCGTCGATGCCTATCGTGACTATGTTTTGCGCGGCCTAAGCAAGCCCGAGCCGCACGTTCCAGAATCACAAGTTAAAGACGAGCAGGACCTCCATCTGATCTTTGCTTCGCGCTGCCTGGAGCAATTGGCTGACAACGCGATCCATTTGGCAGGGAACATCGTCACCTTCCTCGAAGCTCACCACGAGCAGGAAGACCCGGAAAGCATGGCTTCCTGAGAAGCGGCTCAGTGCCAAAGCAAATTTGCACAGGATTCATGGTGCTTTAACCCTGCATTCACAATCGCTCTTTATAACTTGCGGTAGACAGGGCGAATGTCTGAATTAAGCCGCTCTTTACTTCAGGTAAAGATTGCCCAGAGTTAAGAAGCGGCGGACAAGGTAAGTGCAGTCATGAGTACGCCGGCAACTCTCCTTCCGCAGCAATCCACCGCGCAATCGCATCTGGTTGATCTCACGTTAAGCGCCTGTTCCCTGGCCAAAGATGAAGTCACGCATGCCATCGATGGCCTAATCAACGGCTCGCAATTTGCGCTATTGGCCGTCCGCAAATGTGAAGAGCGGCTGGACAGCATGGACCGCGAAATGGATGAAGAACTGGCCACGGTGATCACGCAGGTGACGCCTCTCCAGGCACGTGAACTGCTGGCCTGCATGAAGTTGATGCTCGATCTTGAGCGCGTAGGAGATCTGGTGGCCAGTTTCAGCGAGCGCTCGGCCATTGTGCGCAACCGCATTGACATGGACGACATTGAGCAGCTCACCCGCATGGGCTGCCTGCTGGAAAACATGCTCAGCACCATGGTCAAGGCCTTCGCCAGCCGCAACATTGAGCAGGCACTGCAAGTGCTGCGTACCGACTCTGAAGTTGACCGCCTGCGCAACCTGATTGTTGTGCGCCACACGGAAAATGCTGAAGGACTTAAAGGGCCGGAGAGCCTTCACGTGCTCTCGATGGCCAATTCGCTGGAACGCGCCGGCGATCACATCAAGAACATGGCTGAGGAACTCTGCCATCTCGCCACCGGCCACACCATCCGCCACTTGATTCGCTCCAAAGACAAGCCAATTGAACAGATGTTCTTGAAGTGGCTGGCCAAACAGAATACGGCGCAGAACGAATAAAATCACGACCTCATAAACATCAAACGAATTTTTGAAATCGTTATCCCTTCCTGAGCGTCATCCCGAGAGCCCGTGAGCGAGCACAAGCTTTCTTCATTGTGCGAGCAGGGCCGAGGGGACCTTGTGTTTTTCCGACGTAAAATTCGCGTTTCGACAGCGTCTTTAACTTCTGAGATCTCGCGCGTTCAGGGCGATTGCCAGTAATTGTCTTATCTCCTCGGTGTGCCTCTGTGGTTCCGACCTCAATTTGCCAATGTCTGGTCAGTGTTATCGGTAGTAAGTTTCTGATTTTTTCCTGATCAGCGTTCATCTGCGCAAATCTGCGGTAAAATCTTTCTGTTCTTCTCCGCGTCTCCCTGGTGGATGTTCCAGCGCTTGTGAGCGAAGCGGCAAAAAACCATCCAGCAGCAGTTTCCAACCTTCTTGAATCGGCATCCTACTAATTGGTTGTGGTGCGTTCACGCGTGCCATGGCCAAAAAGCACTCCAGAAAAGGAGCTGCAATGCGTTTGGTAGACAATCTCCGTAAGGCTGAAGAAAAAGGTGTAATGCACATTCGGCGAGGCGTAAATCGCGCTCGCGAAGAATGGGCTGATGTTGAACGCCGTATTCGACAGAGAATGCGTATTTATCCACACAAACAACGGGCCGCTGCGGCCGCCGTCGGCAGGATCAACCTGGATCAGGATCTTCCAGAGCATCCGTCTGACGAGCCACGTAAGCCCATCATCTCAATTCGCGGGCAGGACTTGAACTGAGCTATTGTCCTGACCATTACTTCGCTAAACCAGCAAGGCCGGCAATCCTCGATTGAGGAAGCTGGCCTTCAGTTTTTGAGTTCCTCTTTGAATCCGGAGAAACTCGGGTAGTCGCACAGTTTGAACTTCAGTGGCCTTAACTTTGGTCGCTGAGTTGTGTAATCATTTCTGCATGAAACCCAGAAGACCATCCATTAAAGATTCCCTGCAGAAAGCAGCCCGCAACCGCCGGAAAGCGAAACAGGACAAAAAGAATGCGACCCGCCGGGAAGACGTGAACCAATCCGCTGCGCGAATCGTCAAGGAAGCCACGAAAAAATAATTAGTCGCCAATTCGCAATGGTGGGCTTTTCCTCTCTGCATCAAAAAGTGGCAACTCCATTTGCCTCGGCAAACGTCGTTCTTCGGCCTTGAATTTTCAAACTGTACCACTGCGGACCGTTCAGACAAGTGGAATCACTTTTTCTAGAGAAGTCTAAACCGAGAGCCGCCCAACATCTTTCCAGACTCTCTTTTCAGTACTTGCAGCACAAAAAAGGACGGCCTGCGGGGCCGCCCTTTGTTTTCCGAAATCTTGTCGCTCTTACAGCACTTGCACGTTCT
The DNA here is from genome assembly GCA_036497385.1 of Candidatus Angelobacter sp. GTDB lineage: Bacteria > Acidobacteriota > Terriglobia > Terriglobales > Acidobacteriaceae > Angelobacter. The sequence continues at coordinate 3,092 of DASXJO010000662.1, forward strand.
CTGCCTGCAATCCTTTGGGCCCCTTAACCACATTGAACGTAACCGGCTGGCCTTCTTTCAGGCTGCGAAAACCATTGGACTGAATCGCGGAGAAGTGCACAAAAACATCTTCCCCATTTTCCCTTGAGATAAAGCCAAAACCTTTTGCGTCATTAAACCACTTTACTGTTCCTTGTTCCATGTGTAGCACGCATTCCTTGTATCTGAAATTTGCGCTTTTCTGAGGGGTAGTGCAGGCAGTTGCAGGGGGTGCATTTGCTGCTGTACAACGCTTCTGAAACAACGCGAGGGGTATTATACCCTTGAAAATCCGGAGTTGTCTCTAATAAATAAGGCCTCGCTTAGAACCGGGTAACCATCCATATGATACCTTGGCATAGAGAGCTAAATGATTGTAGGGACTGGGGTTGACATCACTGAAGTGAAGCGGATTCAAGCTGCCGTAGAGCGCTTTGGTCAGCGTTTTCTCAAGCGCGTTTTCACTCCCGCCGAGCTGCGATACTGCATGGCCAAGCCCAACGCCTCTGAGCGACTGGCCGCCCGCTTTGCCGCCAAGGAGGCCGGAATGAAAGCCATCGGAACCGGGCTGCGCCACGGCGTAACCTGGCAGGATGTTGAGGTGGTCCGCTTCCCCGGGCAGCGTCCTGAATTGCAATTTCACGGAAAGGCGGCAGAGTTTGCCGCGCGACTCGGTTGCAAACGCACTCATCTTTCTCTTTCCCACACTAAGGAGCAGGCGATTGCGTATGTGATCTTGGAGAGTGAGTAGCTAGCTTTAATCCTATCCAGTCATGAGCGAAATGGCCATTGTTACGCCAGCGTACAAGTTTAGCTGCTCACCAGAAATTCCTGTGCTGGATGACGATCAAGTGCGGATTGGCGACGTTCAGCGGTGTGCCATCCTTGGTAAATCTCACCTGCACGATGTACTTCTTGCCAGCTTGTCCCGCGAAACTTCCGAGAGACTTGTAAATGTACTTATTTTCAAATGCGCATGCACAACTATCGGGAATCGAGCCGTTACCGACGAGCTGTTCGCCATCCCACACTGTCCAGTCCGCTTGAAGGAGTGGATCATTGCTACTGCAATGATTCGACTCGAGCGGACCCGAAGTGACGCCCATCATGCACTGCATTTGAAGGAACGGGAGGGGCTTCTCTGCCTGAACGATAATGTCATACCATTCCGAGGTGACAGAGAACTCAGGCGTTTGAACAGTGCCAAGTATGAGCGATACGGGCATATCAACGTCGGAATGCCGATACTGGTGCAGTTTGCGATTTCCGGCATTCGCTTTCAGACCGGCAAGAGCATCCCTCGGATTAAGCTCCTTCTGAGGATGTCTCGTTTCACGTTTCTCTTCATACCCAGGTTGTAGCTGAATTTCGATAAGGCTTTCTTTCGGCGCAGTATCCGAGACTACCACGGTTCCAACGGTTGAATGGAATCCGTCCTTAGTGGCTTTGAACCGGTACGTGCCGGGGGAAACAGCAGAATCATGGATTATCTGCTGCAAGCGTGGATGTACCAACGCGCCGAGTGGATCACGCGGGACCGCAAGCTTGAACGAGCCATCCCTGTCAGTTGTTGCGCCTTCCTCAACCCCATTCTCCAGCCGAATCCAAAAAGCCGCGCTTTGCAAAGGTGCTTGTTCTGCCGAATGAATCGTTCCCTTAATTTCTCTAACTACAAATGGAGTTTGGATCTCTACGTCTGTCAATGCAGGCGGCTTCGCTTGCGACTCCGAAGTCTGCTGCGAATGAAGCTTAACGCCGGGCCCATAGGACAATGCCATCGACAGGACACAAGCGAGAATCCGTAAGGTTCTTGTCAACATGAGATAGCATCCTTTCACGGGAAGCGAGGCTAGAATATCCGCGAACAGATTCGGCATACAAGTGGCAAAGAACGGCAAACTGAGGATAGAACCGCCGTGATTCCAAGTAACTTTTGCTGGATTGCTGACGTAATCAGGCGTTTACATTCGACCCGCTAGGCAAACTTCCAGCTGTATGAGAACCTGAATCGAGATGGCCCAACCCACCCTGGCAACCGAACCCCAAGCTCTTTCTCGCACAATGTCACTTCGCGCGGTAATGCTGGCCGTTGCCCTGGTCAGCCTTTCCAGCCTGCTATTGGAACTGGCGCTCACGCGCTTATTCAGCGTGGTGCTCTTCTATCACTTTGCCTTTTTTGCTATCTCCGTGGCGCTACTGGGGCTGGGATCAGGCGGAGTGTTTGCCCACATCCGGCAGGAATGGCTGGTGCGCTTCGACATGCGCACTTTAGGCGCATGGCTCTGCCTGCTGAACTCAGTCTTTATTTTGTGTTCGGTGGAAGTGGTGCTGCATACGCCGGTTTCTCTGGAAGTCACGGGCCGGAACTTCGGCAAGCTCACCATCATCTATCTTGCGGCTGCGGTGCCCTTTTTTCTGACCGGACTTTTATTTTCCGTGCTGTTTGCGCGTTCGTCCGATCACATCTCGCAGCTTTACGGGGCTGATCTTGCCGGAGGCGCAACCGCCTGTCTCGCAGTTGTTCCATTGCTCAACTTTATCGGCGCGCCCAATGCGCTGCTGCTGGCGTCAGCTTGCATGGCTGTGGCCGCTGCTTTGTGGGCAGACCAGATCAAGCTTCGTCGCGCGGCTTACGCACTGGCCGCCATCTTTGTTCTGCTCATGGCCGCCAACTATTCCGGCAAGATCATTGATGTGATTTATGCCAAGGGCGTCTTTCGCGATCCCAGGTGGATTGAATACTCCCGCT
>DASXJO010000663.1:0-4376 GCA_036497385.1 Candidatus Angelobacter sp.
GCGTCCGTGACCGCAGGCGACATACATGCGCCAGCTTTCAAGGAGGCTACTGGAGGACTGTTTCGATCATTCCGTTGGACAGGGCCAGGGAAGTACAGGCTGCATGTGCATCTGATGGCGGGAGACGTGAATTTGAAGAACTGAACCGGAAGGAATCTACCTGTCTGCGGCTCGCGAAGTTTCGCCTTCGCGTTCGGGATGCAGCAAAGAGGGTGTTACTGCATTGGTAAAGGCGAACAGTTCCTGTTTTTCAAACATATGAAGCCGCCGCGCGCCTCAATATGCAGATGGGATTACTATACCGGTGCGCATCCAAGCTGCAAGTTCTTTCCTGCAATCATCGCTTTAAGGCTGTGTGGCTGGAGCATTCCCACGACTCATTCATGGAGGATTCAAACCATGCCCAACGCGCTCCTTTCCAGTTATGACCCGGCCCTTTCCAAACTGCTTGTAGAAGTGTGCGAGCTCACATACGTGCAGTATCAGAACGGCCTTCCGCAGGGCAATAACGGCAAGATCCAGCCGCCTACCGGATACACGCAGATTGCTTCTTTCACGGCCCCTGAGATCGACTTATCGCAGCTCAAGCTGCTGCAATCAGCTCAGGCAGGACCTTTAGTCTCAAGGGAAACAACCGGAAGCGCGGAAGTTCGCCAGCGCGTTAAGGCGCTCTTTCCGAACCTGCAAGATGTTTATTTCGGGTTCGCGCTCACATCATCGTCCTACAACATCATTGGGTTGCGCGGGACACTCTCTGATTTCGAGTGGGCCCTGGATGCTTCAATTCCGCAGGTCCCGGTGCCGCTGGTCTGGTACAGCGACGGGAAGCTTCAGCTGGCCAAGGTACACCTGGGTTTCCTTATCTTTTTTGCCATGCTGGCAGACCAGATTCTGGCGGCGGCCAAGCAATTCAATCCCGCCTTGCCATGCGTAATAACCGGCCACAGCCTGGGCGGCGCGCTGGCTGTGCTGGCGGCACCGGCACTGCGGCTTCTTTCATCGCTACAAAACATCCAGATGTACAACTACGCCGGCCCGCGCGTAGGCGATCCGATATTTGTGGACGCTTACAACTTTTTCGTCCCGCAAAGCTATCGCGTGGTAAATCTGGCCGACCTGATACCGATGCTACCTCCGAGCCAGATTTTTCACTGGCAATACGGCGATGTGGGCCAGGAGTGGTCATTCCTGAACCAGTCAGGCAACATAGCCGGCAACCATGCCCTGATTGGCCCTGATAACTACACCAAGGCAGTCAATCTGGGTGTACCGACAGACGCGCCGCGCGTTTACCCGGTGACCGGGCTGGGCAACGCTCAGGCAGTGGCAGGGGATTGAGAGTGCTTCTGCGGTACTGCAAACAGCATTGATGAAATCTCGGCCAGCGCAAGATTGTGGGATAAGATCGTTCTCTCCCAGGATAAAGTTTTGCAATTGGAGGGAGGAACATGCGCCGCACAGGCGATCCAAAGGGGCCTGAAGAAATGTCATCCATCTGGCTGATGTATGGATTGACGAAGACTAGTTGGCACGGTGACGAATTCAAAAAGCATTTTCCAGAGGAAAAAGAATACCGGCATAGCCTAGCGGAGGAAGCGGAAGCGCTCACAGCGGCAGCCACGGTGTGGACTGAAGTGAATGAGTCCGACAAGAAAAAGAAAAAAGCATCTTCGCCGCCAAAGGACCCAAATCTGATTCTGCTGCTCAAGCTCTACCAAGCAAAAATGATCGAGCCATATATCCTGTTGAACGCCGCAGATCAGGGTATCGCGCAAGACTACAACGCCTATCGCGAGAAAAACCGCGAAAAGCTGGAGCAGTATCTTAGTGAGTGGGTGGTACCGCCACTAGAAAAACCTTAATCGAGATCGGTTACGCCGCTGGCGGTCGGCTCACATATTTGAAATGATTTTGTTCGCGATCTCTGAACCGCGTAAGCGGGCTTCCGGCAAATAAATGGTGTCAAGTTTGAACATGCTGTCACCTTTGAGCACAAAAAACGCGTGGCCAAAGGAGCCGATCATGGCGTGGTCGCCGACGCCATTGACGTCATCGAAACCGGGGACAACGGAGAGCGTAGTACGGAGAGGCAGCCAGTTGCCGCTGCCAAAGTTACGGTCCACGCTGAAGGAGAAAACTTTGCCGCTGGGGTCGGGCGCGCTGAGGCCAAAGCCTTTTACAATGCCTTCCATTTCTTTGGTGTGTTTCATCAGCTCAATGAAGTCGTCGTTCTTTGCATTGCTCTTGGCATTAGCGCTCTTTCCATTAGCACTCTTGGCATTGGCGTCAGTTTCTTTGTTCACCTTTTCCGAATCTCGCTTGGCCTGGGCAATAGCGAGCTTTTGCAGTTGGGCGAAGGCCGCTGAGTTGGTGTAATAGGCGCAGCCGGGATCGTTGCCGTCCATGATTTCTGCGCTGCGCTCCACGGTGACGCCGATCATCTGCTGCAGATCTGCAGTGGAAAGCAGCTTGCAAATGTTGCCTTGCGAGACTTCAGAGCCGAACGATCCGCCAGTGATAGAAGATACTTTGTGCTTGACCCAGTGGACGCCATAGAGCACCGCGCCAAATGCTGAGAGAACGAGAACCAGGACTATGCCGCCGACGATCAGCAAAGCTTTGCCAGCACCGGAAGATTTGGGCGGAGCTATAGACGATTGAGGCGAAGACGCTGGTTGTTGCGCGACAGATTGTTGTGTGACAGAAGGCTGGGCGGACTGCGGTGCGCTGGCTGATGCTTGCATCGTGGGTGGCTGTGGCGCAGTGGCGGCGGGCTGGGTGATTGGCGCGGGCTGCTGAGAAGCGGGTTGCGGAGCGATTGCCGGCTGCTGAACCGCGACGGGTTGCGCGGTCGGAGTTGCGATGGGCTGTGGAGATGGGGAGGCTTGCGGCGGCGCAGAAGCTGATTGCGCGCGATGACCGCAACGTCCGCAAAAAAGACCGGAAAGTGGCGCACCGCAGTTGGTACAGAATTCGGCCATGGTGTGATGGTCCTTAAGAAAGTGAACTACTACAAAAGGTGTGTCATTGTAACCTGAGTTTCGTCCATAGGCCGCTTTGCAGCACTTGGCGGCTTTTCCTACCATGCAGTTTGGCCGTGTCCGGCAGGGCAATATTTACTCGGTTGGCCTTAGTAGGGTACTAGCTGGGGCTAAGGTGAAAGCCGCAACATATTGAAAATAAAGAGGCAATTTGCGGGCGTTGGAATCAGGAGTTTGGCAATCGCAATGCAATAGTAGAGAGCGTGACGTTATGCGCAATCGGGGGTGAGCTGGAAAACCCTGTCACAAGGCGTGGCCCCGATGCTCGAACGACCCCGGTTCGGAGGATTTTACCCCAATGAAGAATTATCTATTGTCGTTATCGCTTGTCGCCGCCATGGCAATTCCAGCGGTTGCACAGCAGAATCAACAGACCACATCAGATCAACCGCAGGCGCAGCAGACCCAGACCCAGGCCCAGAGCAACGATCAGACCGCAACCGGCAAAGATCCGTTGACCTACACGCGCAAAGAGGGCTTCTGGGGACACCTGAATCCCTTTGCCCGCAAGAAATATGTCAACCGGCAGCTGGATCCCGTTCGCGGCCGCGTCAATGAGCTCGATGAACTCACCGCGAAGAACGCCAAGATGATCGCTGACGTGGACGCCCGTGCGACCGAAGGTATCCGCAACGCGATGAGCAAGGCCAATGAAGCCGATACGCACGCGCTGGACGCGGGCAATCGCGCCAACCAGGCCCAGCAGACGGCGCAGCAGGCGCACACGCGCATCGCTACCGTTGAAGATACGGTCAGCAAGATCGATCAATACCAGCCCATCACGCAGGCTGAAATTCGCTTCCGCGCCGGACAGAGCGCCCTGAGCAAGAATGCAAAAGACGCGCTCGACCAGATGGCTACCTCGTTGAAGAACCAGAAGGGCTACATTGTTGAAGTGCAGGGCTTCTCGCCCGGCAGCGGCACCACGGCCATTGAGAATTCGCGTGAAATGGCGCAGATGGTCGTCCGTTACCTGGTCCTGAATCATGAGATTCCGGTTTACCGCATCTACACGGTTGGCATGGGCAACGCTCCTATCCAGGCAGAAGACGGCAAGATTCACCGCCAGAAGGGTGGCAAAGTTGAGATCAGCCTGTTGAAGAACGGCCTCGCTGACCTGAACGCCAGCAACAGCTCAGCCCCGACGACCGGCAGCGGCGTCACCGCTACTCCGGCTCCGGCAACTCAGACGGCCCCGGCAACGCAGCCCGCTACGCAGCCCGCTACTCAGCCCAGCACCACTGATCAGCCGGCCCAGAAGCCGCCGCAACAATAACAAGATTCTGTAACTTTCTCTAACCAAACGCACCCCTCTTGCCCACGTGGCAGGAGGGG
>DASXJO010000664.1:0-3550 GCA_036497385.1 Candidatus Angelobacter sp.
CTGGAAGGCGTGCCAGGCACAATCAGCACAATCTTGCCTTTTACATCCAGGCCGGCGTAATCATCCTGGTGTTGCGATGGCGAAGAGATTCCCGTTCCCACAAAAACAATCTTTCCCTGGGCGTCGCCGTTGGCGCTTTCACCCGGAATATAAAAGTCGCCAAAGTGATAAGACTTGGCCTTGCCCTCGAAACTAATTTCCAGCAAGCTTTTTGCCGTGTCCGGCTTGCTTGCCACCACTTGAAAGGTCTGAAGAAAATCGCCGTTCTCGCCCGCACCCTTGAAACCATCAGCCTCAAGACGGGACGCAATATAGCGCGCCGCAATGGCGAAGCTCGGCGAAAGCGTATAACGCCCGCCTAACTCCGGCGATGCAAGAAATTGCAGGTGCATGCGCAGTTCGCCCGGAGTAATTGAATCCACGGTGGCGGGGACCGGCGGCAGGACGACTGCCTTCGGCGTTGCTGCATACATTAAGCCTGAGGCCACAAGGGCCACGGCAAGGGCTATTTTGACGGAGAAACTGTTCAAACGATTCACACTTTCATGGTAGCAGCCTGCGGGTGGAGCTTACAATCGGCGCACGATTTTCAATGCGCAACATAGATGCGGTTAAAATCGTTACGCGGAATCTGCTGGAACTCATTTGAAACAAAACATTATTGTTCTTGAAGACGATTCGGACATCGGCAACCTCGTCCGCCATCACTTGCAGGCTGCCGGATTCAATGTCCGCCTTTGTGCTTCTGGCGACGAAGTGTTGCCACAAGCGCGCAAGCAGCCGCCTGTTCTCTTTCTGCTGGACATCATGGTTCCCGGACACAGCGGCTTTGAAGTCTGCCGCCAAATTCGCGAGAGCCGTGACCTCGCCCGCGTCCCGATTATTTTTCTTACGGCGCGCGCAGGTGAAGAAGACCGCGTTCGCGGCCTGGACCTTGGCGCCGACGATTACATCACCAAACCTTTCGGCATTCGCGAACTCACAGCCCGCGTCCGGGCGGTGCTGCGGCGGTTTGAGCAGCCGTTGACCACGAGCATTACCACTCCTGACTTTGAACTGCATAGTGACTCCATGACGCTCATGGTGCGCGGCAAACTTACTGACGTTACGGCCACTGAATTCCGTCTGTTGCATTTTCTCGCCTCCCATCCGGGCCGCGTCTATTCCCGTGATCAGGTGCTTGACGCCGTGTGGCGCGATCTCTCTTTTGTGACGCCGCGATCCGTCGATGTATATATACGGCGGCTGCGCGAAAAAATTGAACAAGACCCCGAAGATCCCAGATATCTCAAAACTGTCCGTGGCGCCGGATATAAATTTGAGGCGGCCAAATGAGAAACCGCATCTTCCTGAAAGCCATGGGTGCATTCGTTGTGGTAATTGCCGCCGCAACGCTCACCTTGGACATCAGCATCCGGCACACCTGGGAAAATGCGGTACACAATGACATTGAAAAGCTTCTTGTCCAGAATGCTCAAGGCTTCGCGCTTCGCGTTGAGAATGATCACCAGCATTCGCTTCAGCAGATGGCGGAGGAAGAAGCGCGCATCACGCAAACCCGCGTCACCATCATTGCGCGCAACGGCGTGGTGTTTGCCGACTCTGAAGCCGACGCCCAAACCATGGAAAACCATGCTGGCCGGCCTGAGATCGTGGCCGCTCTGGCCGGACAAATCGGCAGTTCGTCTCGGGTAAGCCATACAGTTGGCATTGAATTCCTTTATCTCGCCGTTCCCAGCGGTGACAAGATCGTTCGCCTCGCCTATCCGCTTTCCAGTTTGCAGCAGCAAATTTCTTCCATTCGTGCCAACCTGCTCCGCGCCACTATTCTGGCTTTGCTGCTGGCGCTTGTGCTGGCAGCAGTGATCGCCGAAGTGATTTCCCGCCGGCTCCGCCGCATTGTGCGTTTCGCTGAGCAAGTTGCTGCCGGCGATCTTTCCGCGCGCATTGCCGTGACCAGCGGCGACGAAATAGCCCAGGTGGCCATGGCTCTTGATCGCACTGCTCGCCGCCTGGAAGAAAACTTTGCCGCCGTGCGTGAGAGCCGCTCCGAACTTGAAGCGCTGCTCAATAGCATGACGGACGGCGTGATCGCCGTTTCGCCCGACATGAAAGTGCGCTGGGCCAACCACGCCATCGCCGGCATACTGCACCAGCCGGTTCGCATCGGTGTTCCAGTAATCGAATTGCTTCGCCATCCTGACTTTCTCGCCACAATCAATCAAGTACTGCAATCAAAACACCGTGAGAGCACCGTTGCCAATTCCCTTTCCGGCCGCAGATCATTTTCCGTCACCGCTGAACCTCTGCCCGATGGCGGCGTAGTCACCGTGCTGCGTGACATTTCTGAGATTGAGCGCGTGGAAAAAACGCGGCGAGATTTTATCGCCAACGTTTCTCACGAACTGCGCACGCCGCTGACTTCCATTCGCGGCTACTCTGAAACGCTGCTTGAATCCGACGGCTTGCTCAATGACAACGCTCGCGACTTTCTTCAGGTCATCCGCCGCAACGCGGAGCGCATGGGCCGCTTGACGGAAGACCTGCTGGTGCTGGCGCGCGTGGAATCGGGCGAGGAGAAAGTTGATCTGCGTCCTCATTCGGCACGGCAGTTGCTTGCTGAAGCGGCCTCTTCCATGCAGGAAGACGCCCGCGCTGCCCAGGTTGATCTCGTCATTCAAGAGATACCTGACTTTTCCGTGCTGGCCGATAATTACGCCGTTCACCAGGTCTTCGGCAATCTCATCAGCAATGCCCTGCGCTACGCCCAAAGCGGAAAAAAGATTATTGTCGGCGCAGAACAACGCGAAAATGGCATTGAATTCTTTGTCCGCGACTTCGGCCCGGGTATCGCATCTGAACATTTGCCCCGCATCTTTGAGCGCTTCTATCGCGTCGACAAAGCGCGGTCGCGCGAAAGCGGCGGCACAGGGCTGGGTCTGGCAATCGTAAAGCATATTGTTCTCAATCACGGCGGCTCCGTCCGGGTGGAAAGCACCGTAGGACACGGCACGACCTTCTTCTTCCTGCTGCCCAAAATCTAGTTGGTTTCCAGCCCCCGATTCCTGATCAGTGTCATCAGTGTTCATCAGTGGTGAGGTCTTGCTCTTCCGATCACCATATTCCCCGATCACCGGATCACCCGATCTTTACACCCTCCCCCCTCCCTGGGTATCCCACCGCATCCCAGGTGATCCCAGATTGGCGTAGACTTCTGAGGTGCACCCCTGAGGTGAGACAGAAAGTTTATCCCACACGGCCAAAGCCTTCTTCAACTGCTCCACTTCCTCCACCAGCGCCTTCTCCCGCCGCCGGTCCGTTCGCAGCATCTCCGGATCCAGCCTCTCCTGCCACCGCGCCAGTCCCCGACGATCCACTCCCAATTCCAATGCCACTTCCGCAAGATTCTCTCCTGCCTGTACCCGCGCCACCGCGGCCTGCCAAAACTGCAGCCCACGTTTCTTGACCCCTTTTAAATTCGCCACTCGCAGCTCCTTTCCTGCTCAGTGGGGATATTATCTCTGTCTCATTTTCGGGGTGCAGCACATTT
>DASXJO010000665.1:0-11968 GCA_036497385.1 Candidatus Angelobacter sp.
ATTTACGGTGATCATTGCAGGAGCGTCGATTTGCTTTTCTCTCTACCAGGCAATCGACATCAGTTTTGTGAATTATGACGATGACTCTTACCCATACATTTATGCGCATACCAAACGGGATTTCCTGGGGCTGGTAAATGAAATCGATGCGATTGCAGCGGCGAATCCAGCAAAGAAAGAAATTGGGATCACCGTTATGTCGCCTGAACATTGGCCGCTTCCGTGGTACCTGCGCGATTACACTCATGTGGGCTATTGGGGCCATATCGTGGATACGTCAGAGCCGATTGTGATCGCCTTGCAGCCGCAAGTTCCTGAAGTGGAGCGACAGCTGGGCAAGGACTATCGCGAGTACAGCACACACGAGCTGCGACCCGGGAACACGCTTGTGATATTTGTCCGCAAAGACATCCATCCGTGAAGCACGTGATCTCTTCCTGATTGGGATTGGCAGCCCATGTAAGAGCTGCTGCTGTTAAGAAGAGCAAAGCTCCGGCCGCGGCGATTACTTTTATCGTAACGCGACGTCCTAGTAATTGGCTGACATGAAGGCCGAACAGTCTTTGCCAAAGATTTTCGTAGCTATAGGGTTCCCTCGCTGCGCTCGGGATTTCAGAAAGAACTCTGCTTGTATATCAGGAGCGAAGAGTCTGCTTGCGCACGGTCAGCTTTTCGATCAAGTCGGTCTTGACCTTGAATCCCCTTCCGGACGTCTCGGGGACTTTGATGAAGCCTTGCGGCGAGACTTCGACCGCTGGATCGATGATGTCTTCTTTCCAGTAGCGCTTGGAGGCGGAAACGTCGCCGGGCAGCGTGAAATTGGGCAGAGTTGAAAGCGCGATGTTATGAGAGCGACCAATGCCGGTTTCCAGCATGCCGCCGCACCACACCGGAATACCCGCTCGATGAGCCACGTTGTGGACTGCAACGGCTTCACTAAATCCGCCAACGCGTCCAACTTTAATATTGATGATCTTGCATGCGCCGAGCTCCAGCGCAGCTTGGGCGTCACGCCAGCCGTGTATGGCCTCATCCAGGCAGATGCTGGACTTCAGTTGCTTTTGCAGGCGGGCGTGGAAGTAAAAATCGTCATGCCAGAGCGGCTGCTCAATCATCAGCAGGTTAAAAGCGTCAAACTTCTTGAGGTGCTCGATCTGGTCCAGCGTATAAGCGGAATTTGCGTCGCAACTGAGGACGATCTGCGGCCAGCGGGCGCGGATTTTCTCGAAGACCTCAACGTCCCAACCAGGCTTGCATTTGACCTTGATGCGGCGATAGCCGGCATTCAACTCGGTCTCGACTTTTTCCAGCAACTGTTCGTAAGAGTTCTGGATGCCGATGGAAACGCCACAAGGAATCTCTTTCTGCGTGCCACCAAGCAGTTGCGAAAGAGGAAGGTTGCGCGCCTGGGCCTCCGCATCCCACAACGCATTCTCGACCGCGCCTTTGGCCATGCGATGTCCGCGGACCTTGCCGAACAAGGCGACGGCACCACCAGGCCAACCAAGTTGCTTGCCCAGCAGCGCCGGAGCAAGATAGCGCTCGGTGGCATACCACGCGGTATCGATTGATTCCTCACTGTAGAACGGGTCTTCACCGGCGACGCATTCGCCCCAGCCTTCCGGGCCGTCGGTATGAATGGTCAGCAGAAGGATGCGCCGTTCCGTGGTCCGGCCAAAGCTGGTTTCAAAGAAGTGGACCAGCGGCATATGAATCTCACGCAGGGTAATGGCTTCAACTTTCAACGGGACTCCTCGACAATAACCGGTTAGCCGCAGATTTTCGCAGATAACCGCAGATCAGGAATTTAGCTGCGAATGAACGCGAAAAACGCGAATTTACTTTTTGTTTTTACGGCAATAACGAAATTGATAATGGTTCTGTACCACTGCTCACAACTTTATCCCTTATCCTTCCAATTCCGGATTTCCGGTCTTTGCTTTTTTCTGTGGTTATCTTGTCTTATCCCGAGCGGAGTGGGATCGCTACCCTCTTTCAGACTTATCTTTCAAACAATTCATACTCGACTCCCCCCAGCAGCATGGCGCCTGTAGGGCTCACTCACCCGCGCACCAGAATTTCAAAAAAACGGTAGTTGGTCACTCGCGGGTTCGGGATTTCAGAGAAAGCAGCTAGTGTCAGTTGCCAATTGTACTGCCGACTGATTATCGCTACTCTTCGTCGCCCGAAGCATACGACCACGGCTCATCCCAGCGTCCCAGCAGGAACGCGCCATTCTCCTGCGCGTCGCGCTCATAACCTAACGCGACCAAGCCCACCGAGAATGCTGAAAGGAAATCCTGCCGATTGCGCTTTTGCACCTCCGCTGCTTTGGGGCGGTCATCGCCCGAAGCCTTCCAGGCGTAAATCTGCGCCGGAACTTCAATCTTCTTTTCTAGCTTGAATTGCGGCGGTTGCTTTTTGTCCAGAAGATTGACCACGCGTTTCGATTTAAGCCACCACTCCGCTACCAATCGATCCGTGGGCAAACCACCTTGCAGCGGCGAGGACGAATGGCCGTAATGGTTCACGCTGTAGCGCCGTGCAATGGCTCCGAGGCGCGACAAATTGAGATGCGCGTTCTTGATTTCCAGCGGATCGAAGGTCCACTCCAGCAATTCAAAGCCTTGCTGGATGGCGTCATCGCGCTGCGCGAGCTTCAGTTTGCGGCCCAGGCCGTGGTTACGGAAGGAGTCGCGCACAGCCAGCATGTGGGAATGAAGGTAAGCATGTCCGGCGCGGCTACCGGGAATGGAAAAGGTAAAGCCAACAAGATCGTCGCCATTAAATGCTCCGATCGTCTGGCCACCGATTTTCTGGCTGACCACGAACATGCGCAGAGGAATCAGGTCAAGGTCACTGAAATTCCAGACTTCCTTCTGGAGTGCAACGCAGGCATTCAGTTCCGAGATGCCGGCACATTTGCGAATGGTGATCTGTTCAGTCCCGCGCTCGGCGACGCTCAAGGCTGTGGTACCTCCAGGGTCTTGGCCTGCTGCCATAAGGCTTCCATTTCTTCCAGAGTGGCTTGTTCGAGTGTTCTGCCCTGTTCACGCAAACGCTCTTCCATCCAGCTAAAGCGGCGGCGGAATTTACGGTTGGTTTTGCGCAGAGCAGATTCGGGATCGACGGAAAGATAGCGGGCAATATTCACCAGCACAAAAAACAGGTCGCCGACTTCGCCTTCCACATGGTCCCGCAGCTGGGCGGGAATTTCAGGCTTCCCTGAATTGGTATGCGGCAGGCCTTGTAGATGTTCCTGCAATTCCCGTGTCTCTTCAGTCAACTTTTCAAAAAGGCCTTGCACCTCTGGCCAGTCGAAACCAACATGCGCGGCCTTGGAGCTGATCTTGTGAGCTTCTTGGAGGGCGGGCATCTTGGTAGAAACGCCCTCCAGCAGGAGAGCAGGGCGGGCTTGGGGGACTTCACCATTACTCTGCAAATTTTTGCGCTTTTCTTCAGCCTTGAGCGCTTCCCAATTCTTAAGCACCTGGGCAGAATCATCTGCTTTTGTGTCGCCAAACACATGCGGATGGCGATGAATCAGCTTATTGCTGAGAGCGTCAAGCACATCGTCGATGGTAAAAGAGCCTTGTTCCTCCGCCATTTCAGCGTAAAAAAGCACTTGCAATAGCAGGTCGCCAAGCTCGCTTGTGAGCTCCTTCCAGTCTCTGTTATCAATAGCTTCCAGAACTTCGTATGTTTCTTCTAAGGTATATCTCTTAATGGTATCGAAGGTTTGCTCACGGTCCCAGGGACAGCCGCCGGGCGCCCGCAACCTTGCCATAATCGATTTAGCTCGCTCAAATTTTGCGCCCGTTGCCATGAAAGTAATGCTATCATTGCGGCGATTTCCCCAAAAATCCACACTTCCGGGGTCAAAGCCCAATGCGTGTTCAATTTAAAAACAGCGGCAAAAATGTACTGCAAAGCGCATTGGACGCCCGCAGGCTTCTTCCATTCGCCTTCATCCTGATGCTGGCCTTTCTGGTAGCCATGGCCTGGGACAGTTTTTCCCGGACGCGCGAGCTGCTGAGTTCACAGGCCTATGTGGAACACACGCACCAGGTGCTCTATGAGCTGGATGCAATTCAAGACGGTTTGGGAGACGCACGTGAAGCCTGGCTGCACTACATTTTGACCCCGGAAAAGCAGGACTTAGATACATTTGACGATTCTTATAAAGAAGTCTGGAAGCGCGTGGCGCGCGTAGAAGATCTTTCCAAGGACGATCCGGCGCAGCAGGAACGAATCAAGCAGCTTCAGGTTTGGATTGCAGAGGAACTACAGCAGCTGCGCGACAACTTGCGTACGAACAAGACGCTGTTAATCTATCACAGTCCGGCAACGGATTTTAAGCAGGACCGGGTACGCAACGCGGTGCAAAAGTTCAAGAGCGAGCAGGAAAAGATCCTGCGGGAAAGAAACCTGGCGGCGCAAGCGCGCGCAGAAGAAGTGGAACGCAGCGTTTCAGTCCGCGTTGGCGGATTCAGCGCTTTGATGGCGGTGCTTTTCCTGCTGGTGATACGGGAATCAAAGAAGCTGCGCATTGCGGAGCAATTAGCGTTGCATTCACAGCTCAAACTGGAAGGCTCGCTCCAGCAGTTGCAGATTGAAACCGAAAGCGGCAAGATGCTGAATGAGCTGCAGGCAAACTTGCAAATTTGCGTGAACGCGCCGGAGGCCTATGAAGTTCTGGGCGGCTATGCTCAGAAATTCATTCCCAACAGCGCCGGCGCGGTGTTTGCCATTGACAGTTCGCGCAATCTGATGGGAGTAATGTCAAGCTGGGGAGATTCTCTAAGCCCAACCCAGCACATCCTGTCTCCAGAAGATTGCTGCGCGATGCGCGGCGGACGCCTGCATCTTCAAGTGGAAACTTCACGCGGGCTTACGTGCCGCCACTTCAGCGGCAGTATCCCTGAAGCCTATGTTTGCCTACCCTTGGCGGCGCTGGGTGAAACCCTGGGAATTCTGCACATCAGCACGGAAAGCTCTGAGCAGCTTTCAGCTTCACGGCTGGCAATGATCCAGCAAGCCGGCGAATACGCGGCACTACGGCTGGCCAACCTTCGGCTGCGCGAAAAGCTGCATGACCAGTCAATCCGTGATCCCCTCACCGGTCTTTATAACCGGCGTTTTCTGGAGGCAACGCTGGAGCAGGAACTCCACCGTTCCGGACGCCACCACACCGGTCTTGGCGTGATCATGGCGGACATCGATAAGTTCAAGCTATTCAACGATAGCTTTGGCCACACAGCGGGCGACATCGTATTGAAAGAAGTAGCCGCCATGCTGCGCCGCTCTGTGCGCACGGAAGACATTGTCTGCCGCTACGGTGGCGAAGAGTTCCTTGTGGTACTGCCAGACACCAGCCTTGAAAGCGTAAGCGAACGCGCGGAACAGGTGCGCGAAGCTATTGCCAAATTGGACCTGCAACACGCAGGACATTCCCTGGGAAAAGTGACTGCTTCATTCGGCATTTCTTTCTCGCAGGACGGCGTGCTCACTCCAGAAATTTTGCTGCGCTATGCGGATGAAGCGCTTTATGAATCCAAACGCAGGGGCTGCAATTGCGTGAGCCTGAGCGATTCAGTCACGAACCTGCTCGCGTCAGAAAAGCAGCAGGAGAAAGATGCGCCTCCGCCACCGCTGAGCTTTAAGATCGCGCAAACATAAGGCGCGGGCCTGAAAGACCCGCTGCATCAACGCTTCCCGCGTTCGCCTATGAGCGCTGGCCCGTGCTGCCCAATTGGGCGTTCAGAACAGCTCACTAAGGCCAATTGTAGTAAACTTAAGGTTTACGCTTGTGTTTCTGCATCTCACTAGAGAGAGGCCTTTGCTGATTCCCCTGACCTGGGCCGCCGATTTCTTTCAATGACTCCAAAATCCGCTAATAACAAATCGCTGGGTTATGTGACGTTTGCTTTGCATTCCCATCTTCCGTACGTCGTCAACCACGGAACGTGGCCGCATGGGATGGAGTGGCTGCATGAAGCGGCTGCGGAAACGTATCTTCCGCTGTTGCGGGTTTTTGGCGAGCTGGAGCAACAAGGGCTGGCGCTGCAGGCGAACGTGAATCTCTCTCCTATTCTGCTGGAACAGCTCTCGCACCCGGAATTCAAGGATGAATTCCCGAAATACCTGATACGCAAGATCAAAGCAGCGCACAAAGACGCCGACGACTTTACGCTGCAGAACGATCCGCACATGGTGAAGGTGTCGCGCTTCTGGCTGCATTTTTATGAACAGGCGCTGCGGCAATTTGACGAGCTTGGATCCAACATCATCCGCGGTTTCCAGCATTTTTACGATTCCGGCGCCATTGAGATCATTACCTGCGGCGCCACGCACGGATATTTTCCGCTGCTGGGAACAGACTCTTCCATCCAGGCACAGGTGAAAACCGGCGTGGAGACGCACGAGCGCTTCTTTGGACGCAAGCCACGCGGTATCTGGCTGCCGGAATGCGGCTATCGACCGGCAGGAACGTGGCAGTTCCCCGTCACGCCGGATGGTTCTTCGCGTCCGGCTAAGCCCTTCTATCGCGAAGGCGTGGAGCAGATTCTGGCGGAGCAGGGGCTCCAATTTTTTTACGTGGACACGCACCTGGTTGACAGCTCCACGCGCTTTACCCCGTACGAGTTGCTGGCGGGCGGCGTTCCCATTGCGATGGAAACGGTGGAAGAGCCGCCAGCTAAGAATTTCTATCGCCCATATTATGCCGATGGGCCGGACCGCGATGCGCAGGTTGCGTTCTTTACCCGCGATCCACGCACCAGCGCGCAGGTGTGGAGCGGCGATCAGGGATATCCGGGCGACGCAAACTATCTGGAATTTCACAAAAAGCGCTGGCCCGGCGGCAATCGCTACTGGCGGATTACCGGAAGAAAAGTCGATCTCGGCTTGAAGCAGCCGTATGATCCAGCAGTTGCGCTGGAGCGTACGCGCGAACACGCAAAACATTTTGTCCGAATCACGCATGAAACGCTGGAACGCTACGGCAACAACGGCGCAGCGGCTTCCATCCTGACCGCGCCCTTTGACGCGGAGCTTTTTGGGCATTGGTGGTTTGAAGGTCCGGAATGGCTGAAGAACGTGGCGCTGGAATTTGCGAAACCGGAATCGCGGGTGAAGCTGATTTCCTGCACTGACTACCTTGATCAATTTCCGCCAAGCGCTTACGTGGCCCTGCCGGAAGGATCGTGGGGCGCGGAGAGCAACAATAGCGTCTGGCTGAATGAAGACACGGCCTGGACGTGGAAGCATATCTACGCTGCCGAGACTGCGGTACAGCAGATGGCCAACAGCGATTTGTGGCGCGGGAATGACACGGCCACGCGGCTGGTAAAACAGATTTGCCGCGAACTGCTGTTGCTGGAATCCTCTGACTGGCAATTTTTGATCACCACTAAAGCGGCGCGCGATTACGCGGAGAAGCGCTTCAATACTCATCTGGAACAATTCCGCGCATTGCTGGACACATGGCGGCGCTTTGAAGCGACGCACCAGATTTCGCTGGAAAAGCTTCAGGAACTTGAAGGTATTGAGCTGCGCGACTCGGTCTTTCCTGATATCGACCCTGAGTTGTGGGGCACAACGCACGGGGTACTTTCCCAGGTTCGCCCGTAAGTCCCTGAAAAGATAAGCCTTACTGTCACTACTTAATTCACCTAATACGTGCTCATAAGTAACGTTGTTCTTTCCTGAAAAAGCATCTAAATATTGATGGACGTGAGTAGCTCGATGCACTCGAAAGACCAGAGCTTTGACGTGCTGGTGATTGGCGGCGGCATCAACGGTGTTGCCATTGCGCGCGAGTGTGCGCAGTGGAGCAAGCGCACGCTGCTGGTTGAGCAAAATGATTTCTCTTCCGGCACCACCAGCCGGTCCACGCGCATCATTCACGGCGGGCTGCGTTACCTGGAACATGCCGAGATCGGGCTGGTGCGTGAGTCGTTGCGTGAACGCGAGCGCTTGCTGATGCTGTCGCCGCATCTGGTGCGTCCGTTGCAATTTTTGCTGGCGCTGCCAAAAAAATCTCATTCCATGCTGCGCAGTTCCCTTTCCATACGCACGGGATTGTGGCTCTACCATCGCTGGGCCGGCGGCAAGCGCGGATGCTGCGGCGATCTCTCCGCGTTTGAACGCCAGCTCGACAAAGGCAATGGCTGGTCGATCTACTCGTATGAAGACGCGCAGTGCGAATTTCCCGAACGCCTGGTGGCGGAGTGGCTGGCGGAAAGCGTTGCCGCCGGAGCAGTGGCGTGCAATCACACCAGGCTGCTGGAAATTACCCGCGAAGGCGGCTCCCAGAAAACCGGACGCGTTACCGGAGCGCGGCTGCGTGACCTGATTTCCGGCCAGGAATATTTTGTCCGCGCCAAAAATGTTGTGAATGCCACCGGCCCGTGGGCCGACGCGGTGATTGGCGCTTCCGGGATTTCCACACCGCAGATGATTGGCGGCGTGCGCGGGTCGCATCTGGTGCTGCCCAATTTTGCCGGCGCGCCGCAGCAAGCCATCTATAGTGAAGCCATTGACGGTCGTCCGATTTTTGTTATTCCCTGGAATAATCAACTCCTTGTCGGCACCAGTGAAGTGGCGGATTCGAACGTCCCTGACAATCCGCAGCCCAGCGCGCAGGAACTTGAATATCTGTTCCAAAGTTTTGCGCGGTTGTTTCCGCACTCCAGCCTCACTCCCGCCGACATACGTTACAGCTTTGCCGGAATCCGTCCGCTGCCATTTGCGCCGGGCAAAGCGTCATCGGCCATCACGCGCAAGCATATCTTGCACGATCACGCTGATGACGGTGCTGCGAGCTTGATCTCCGTCATCGGCGGCAAACTAACCACAGCAGCCAGCCTGGCGCGGGACGTGGTTCGCAAACTCGGCGTTGACATACCAGAGCCCATCAACGTCTTTGCCTCGCCCGCCGGTGAAGAGGACGTTCAATCCACCGTGCGGCAATGGGCGCGTGCAGTGGCTTGCAAAGCCAAAATTCCTGAAGGCTGCGCGCAAGCGATCGCGGAATGGCATGGCCGTCACGCTCTGGCCATTGCTCATGCCGCTTCGCTCGACGAACGCCTGCGCGAACCGCTGTGCCAGCATAGCTGCCACCTAGTGGCGGAAGCCGTTGAGGCCGTGGCGCATGAAGCCGCCGTAACGCTGGGCGATATTCTTCTGCGTCGCGTGCCCGTGGCGCTGGGAGCATGCTGGTCAGAAGACTGCAGCCGTGAAGCCGCCACAAAAATCGGCAGCGCGCTGGGCTGGGACCAGACCCGCATCCATCTTGAACTCCTGCGACTGGAAGAAGAACGCACACAGTTCCTGCATCCGAGCGCCGGCAGCCCCGCTAATTCTCCACAGAGCTGCGTGGGCAAGCTGCCGCTGCAGAGCGCTAAGCTGGATTCGTAAGACAACTCCCCCCCACTTCCTCTCGGCGGCAATTCCGGCGATCTTGGCGATTCTGGCAATCTTGGCAACTCTGGCAATCTGCACCACCTACCCCTACCCGGGTCTCCCACCGCATCCCAGCTCATCCCAGAACGGCGTGCGTTTAAAGCCACGCGGCGCAAAACCGCCGCGTCTCAAACTGTCATCGTGAGCGAGCGGCGAAGTTTGCCGGGAGCCGAACGATCTAAGACGCGTAGCCTTCCGCCCCCGCTGAGGCGACGATCGCTTGCATCGCCCTTTGCTCGCCGCTGCTCCCTGGCTTGATCTTCGTCCCATCGATCTTTGTTCCAAAGCAGGCCTCGTAAGCCTCTCTCCCTTCCGGCGTGTCGGTCCTGTACATATCCGGCGTAGGCTTCCATACAACTGGCTTCAATCCGCGATCATCCGCGTCCATCCGCGGTAACCCATTCCTATCAGCGTCATCAGTGTTCATCAGTGGTAAGCCTTGGTTTTCCTTTGCGCCCTCTGCGTCCTTTGCGGTAAAAGGCCTTTGGTGTTGATTTTGTTTTTCACTGAACGCTGGGTGCTGATTGCAGCGTGCTTCTTCGCTGATTGCATCCTCCTCATCCACCGTGTCACGCACCATCTCTTCATCCTTGGCTTTCCCAAACGTCGTCTGGCCCACGTTGGTCAGCGCCAGCTGCATGGAATACAACAGCAGCCCTGCCTTCTTCGTCGATATCGTGTCCTCAATCATCGCCTTCTGTATCCGCATCAGCCCCACCTGGATTGCGTTGGCGTCTTCTGGCGGCGGCAACAGCAGCAACAGCGTCCTCGCTTCTGCCATCTGCATGTGGGCAAAACAGTAGATGTGTTGCTTCATCTGCGGAGACCGGCAGCTTGTACCGTCCTGCTTCACCCATCGACAACGCGGCGCCATGTCCGCCATCTTCAACCGTTGTTTCAGCTTCTGGTAAACCTTGTCTTCTTTGCTCGTGCCCTGCGTTATCTCCCGCTTCATCGCCGGATTCCGTTCCAGCAGCCTCGTCAACTCTTCATAAGTGCGTGCCAATTTGACGGCCAAAGCGTCCGCCTGCTTCTTCACTTGCTCTTGTTCATCAGCCACCTGTCCCATCCTGCCGTCGATAAGCGGCTTGGTTTTGCCTCCCTCTGTGTCCGGGGCGGCCAGCGAGCCCGGTTTGGGTTGATTAAGATGGGTGCTCCCTATGTCCCTTGTGGTAAAAGGCCTTTGATGTTGGTGTTGATTTTGTTTAGCTTCCTTTGCGTCCTTTGCGTCCTCTGCGGTGAAAAGCTCTTGGTTCTCGCGACCCATGATTCCGGTCCTCTTTCCCGCCTTTTCATCAGACACTAGACACTGCGCCAGATCTGAATCAGGCAAAAGTAATCAACTTTAGTCGAAATCGATGAACGAATCAATAGCGAAATAGGACAATGGCCCCGTCCGATAACAATTTACATTGTGGAAACATGTAAGCAGCAGAGTTGGAAAGACTTATAAGCGCGCCATCAGCAAACTCACGATCGGCTGAGTGCAATTCAACTGCGTATTATCGGACATTGAGAAAATCAACGCGAACTTGGACATGTACCGCAACTTTTCGCAATCCTCATCTGGCGCCATCGCATGGACAGGCTGAATCCAACTCGATTTTTTCTGTCCCTCACCACACCGTGGGTGCCCCATCATTTGCGGCCCACATATCCGTCCTACATACCCGACTGATTGCGCCGCAAAGGGTGGGTTTACAAGACTTCAACCGCTCATAGACGAATCCTCACCACACCGTGGGTGCCCCATCCTTTGCGGCCAAATCTCCGTTCTATATACCCGGCTGATCGCCGCCGCAAAGGGTGGGTATACAAACTTCCAACCCTCACGCTTCAAGGGAGTATAAAATTCCCGCCATGCCCAAAGGACTGCGCAGGTTCTACGAGGTGGAGATCTCCACTACATCACGTGTAGTTGCTACCAGAGAAAACCATTTCTCGGCTCCGCATCGCGCCGAGACCTGTTCTTGAAAATCTTTGAAGAAGTCCGGCAGAAATATGAATTCCATGTAGTTGGGTACGTGGTCATGCCAGAGCATATCCATTTACTCATCGGCGAACCCGACGAAAGAAGCGTTGCCCTGACCATGCAGGTTCTAAAACAACGGGTGGCGCGACAAGGCCTTTCCAGAGGCCGCTCTCGTCTCCCAGCAGACGCCGCTCCGCCGGCGTTCTGGTATCCCCGCTCTTATGACTTCAACGTGTTCAGCCAGAAGAAAGTCGCTGAGAAGCTGGACTACATTCACTGGAATCCAGTAAAACGCGGCCTGGTTGATCCACCCGAAAAGTGGCGATGGAGCAGTTACCGATATTACGCTCTGGGAGAAGACGGGCCGGTAAAGATCGAAGGTTGATGATACCCACCCTTTGCGTCCGCAATCAGGTTCGTCATTCCACGCTGTTCAGGGACGCAAAGGATGGGGCACCCACGGTATGGTGGAGGAAAGAATCAACTAAGGAAGCCTGGTCACCCGGCCATTCTCAAGTGTGGTCAAAATAT